>JBDNAQ010000302.1:0-4485 GCA_039768345.1 Flavobacteriaceae bacterium | reverse complement strand
TGCTTACAAATTTTGGGTCTTTTGCTTCGATAAAACCATAGGATTCCATTAGAAGAACTGATGCATCGAGATGTTTTGAACCATAGGCCTGTACAAAAGCCTTTACCTCATGATTCCAGGCGTTTTCGTGAATATCTAGCCTGATTTCCTGTTCCAATGCCGACCATTTTTCAAATTTTCTGGTCTTCCTAAAAATCTTTGCCACTTTTATAGCGCGGTCAATGGCAACCCAACTGAGTACCTTGGAAAAAGTAAAATGCTGATCTTCTGTTCTGAACTCCCAGATGCCTTTGTCTGCTTCCTTCCAGTGTTTAGCAACAATCCAGACAATTCCTTTTGTAACACCCCAAAGATCCTCACCGTTCTCAATATTGGTCCTGAAAGTGTCGAGTTGGGTATAAATTACATCCATGAGGATCCCATAAATATCATTCTGCTTCTGCATATAGGCAGCATTTCCCACACGAACCGGTTTGGAGCCTTTATATCCACTCAAATGATCGAGGGTGGTTTCGGTGAGTTTTTTCTCCTTATTAATCCCGTACATGATCTGTAGTTTTTCATCCTTTTCGGGAATAAGGTCGATGATAAATCGCAAAAACCGCCTGGCCACATTCTTGTGGCCTAAGCCTGCCATTACCTTAATCACCATCGATGCATCGCGGATCCAGCAGAATCGATAGTCCCAGTTACGTACCTCTCCTATAGTTTCAGGTAAAGAAGTTGTCGCTGCCGCCAGCACGGCCCCGGAACGATCATAGCTGAGTAGTTTCAAGGTGACAGCACTTCTGGCAATCTCCTCATTATATTTTCTGAAATTAGGCGTATTATTACTCCAGTTAAGCCAATATACCTTGGTACGTTCCTGCTCGATATACATTCTATCTGTTGTTGGCAGGAATATTTTCTCATTGTAAGAGATCAGGAAAAACCCATCCTCGGTAACCTCCAGTTCCCTACCCTCTATCACCGCATTTTTATTAAACGAGGTATAAAAGAAAACTGTATCGAACTTATCCTCATAGGTGAGGCTGGCCACAAAATTCTTCTTAATATAGGTTTCGGTTTTCCCCCGGGCATATCTGAGTTTAGGATCGTATTTGACGCTAAATCGTGGTTTGCCACTTATATACCTGATATAGCGAACGATCTCGGGAGGGGAATGATAGGTCCCATTTTCCTTGTGATAACGGGGCATAAAATCTCTGACTTCAAAACAGTCTGTCCCGTTAGAGAACCGAGTGATCAGCAATGCAGTATTTTCCTTATACCGCTGTTCGGAAGTATATTCCGGTCCGGTAAGAATTTCAAAACTTCCTCCTTTTTCTTCATCCAGGAGTTTGGCAAAAACCGAAGATGAGTTGAATTCTGGCAGACAACACCAGTCTATTGAAGCCTCCCTGGAAACCAGAGCCGAACTTCTGCAATTCCCGATAAATCCATAATCAAGATTATCCATAGGTTAAATCTCTGCCGTCTGTTGTTTTAGAGCTGCAATTTGACGAAATTTATATAATAATAGGGCAAAAACACGTCAAAAATGAGCATTTAATGGGCAAAACTGTCATCATCTCGAACAGACTACCAGTACAACTACAAATCAGTGGTGGGAAAATCGAGGCAATTCCAAGCGTAGGGGGCCTTGCGACAGGGATGAAATCCGTTCATTCTGGCAGTGATAGCCTTTGGATAGGTTGGAGTGGTCTTACCAATGAGGAAATACCATCCAAACTGGAACCCCGGATCGATCGTGCGCTCGCAAAACATGGCTGTGCCAAGGTCCAACTCACGAAGAAAGAAGTCAATGGTTTTTATTTTGGATTTAGCAATCGCACTATATGGCCTCTCTTTCACTACTTTATGGAATATGCGGAGTTTGAGTTACCCAACTGGGAAGTCTACAAAGCGGTTAATCAAAAGTTTGCCGATGCACTTGTTGGGCATCTTGAGGACGATGATACTGTTTGGGTGCACGACTATCAGTTAATGCTGGTACCTCAAATGATAAGAGAGGTGAACCCAAAGGTAGCTATTGGTTTTTTTCTCCACATACCTTTTCCATCATATGAGATCTTCAGAACCCTACCATGGCGGGAGGAAGTCCTGCTGGGACTTCTGGGATCCGATCTCATCGGATTTCATACCTACGATTACCAACGGCACTTTCTCAGTTCGGTAAGGCGTCTTCTGGGACTGGAAGTTCATTTTAATGAAATTTTTAAAGAAAACAGGGCCATAAAGGCAGATTCGTTCCCGATGGGGATCGATTATGATAAATTCAATAAGGCCGCTGTTAAACAGGCTAATCGCACCAGCGGACAATCGGATTTGCAAGAACGATTAAGCCTGCATAAAAAATCGGCGCCCGATGCAAAGCTCATACTTTCCATCGATCGCCTTGACTATACAAAAGGGATTGCGAAAAGACTGAACGCCTTTAAATACTTCCTTGACCAGCATCCTGAGTATAAAGAAAAGGTGCGATTGATAGTTTTGGCGGTTCCCTCGCGTTCCAAGGTTCCCCAGTATAAACTTTTAAAGAAGGAGGTAGATGAGCTGGTGGGCAGGATCAACGGAGAATTTGCCACGGTCAGCTGGACTCCTATCTGGTATTTTTATCGATCGGTGCCCTTTGAAAGCCTGATCGACCTTTATACCTCAAGCGATATTGCCTGGTTAACCCCTATTCGCGACGGAATGAACCTGGTCGCCAAAGAATATATCGCCTCAAGGGTAGACCAATCTGGCGTGCTTATACTGAGTGAAATGGCAGGCTCTGCCAAGGAAATGAACGAGGCCGTTCTGATCAATCCGAATAATTTCGAACAAATAGCCTCTTCTTTGCACCTGGCGATCAATATGCCGCTAAAAGAGCAAAAAAGACGCAATAAAGAACTTCAGAAAAGGCTTAAACGCTATAATGTGGAGAAATGGGCGAATGATTTTATGAATTCGTTGATGAACCAAAAAAACCTCGATGATCCCAACGTGTCAAAAAAACTTACAGCAGGCCGCTGGAACCTTATATTAAAAGACTTCCAGGCCGCTAAAAAAAGATTGATCTTCCTTGATTACGATGGAACGCTGATAAATTTCCATGGCGATCCTCAAAAAGCCAGTCCCGATAAATCTCTCTATGAAATCCTCGATGGTATCAATTCATTGGAGAATACCGATATGTACCTGATCAGTGGCAGGGATACGACCACCTTTGAGAAATGGTTCCTTCCAAAAAAATATAATATGATCGTTGAGCACGGGGTCTGGATCTCCAGGAATGGGGAGGATTTTCGGATGCTCGAAAAAGTGAATAATGACTGGATGGAAAAAATCAGACCGGTACTCGAATCTTTTGTCGATCGTACACCCGGATCGTTTATCGAGGAAAAGAACTACTCTATGGCATGGCACTATCGGAATACGGACGTCGATTTTGGTATACTCCGCGCCAATGAACTCGATTCGGTTCTCACGGGTTTAATCGGTAACGACGACATCAGTGTGATGGCCGGTAACAAGGTGCTGGAGATAAAAAGCAGTAATGTCAATAAAGGTAGGGCCGCCGTGCGGATGATGAACGATGAACAATACGATTTTATTTTTGCTATAGGAGACGACTGGACCGACGAGTTCATGTTCCAGGAATTGCCCGAAACAGCCATAACCGTAAAAGTTGGTCGCCAGAAAACCGTAGCTAAATACTTTCTTGATAGTAATAAGGATGTTCGACATCTTCTAAGAAAATTCACCGAATCTTGAATTATTTTTAAGACAGGCTCATAGCTAAATGGCTATAATCCAAATGAGTTGCCCTATATTTATCGTTTGATTTTGTCAAATCCAAATCATTATTTATGAAAAGAACCACTACCCTGATATTTACACTACTATCTCTGGCGCTTTCCGCCCAACAGGATCCAACAATCTACGATATCATAGGGGAAGTTTCGGAAGAAAGTCTCCGTAAAGACATTACAAAACTGGCAAATTTTGGAACACGTCATACCCTAAGTGATACCCTCTCTCCTACAAGGGGGATCGGGGCGGCCAGAAGATGGATAAAATCCAGGTTCGCTCAGATTTCTTCAGAATGTGAAAATTGCCTGGAAGTATTTTATCAGAAAGACCTGGTTGAAAAAGGAAGCGGATCGCGAATAATTAAAGATGTCTGGGTGATTAATGTTGTGGCTATTCAACGGGGTACGACCCATCCCAATAAGTTTATTATCATGAGCGGGGATATCGATTCGAGGGTAAGTGATCCCAATGATTTTACTTCGGACTCGCCCGGTGCAAATGACAATGCCAGCGGAATGGCCGGCACTATTGAAGCCGCCAGGGTTCTGAGCAAGTATAAGTTCAGGAATAGTATAATATATCTGGGTCTTTCAGGTGAAGAACAGGGTTTGTTCGGCGGCAAAGGGCTCGCGGCTTATGCCAAAGAAAAAGGCTGGGATATTATCGGGATATTCAATAACGATATGA
>JBDNAQ010000301.1:0-19154 GCA_039768345.1 Flavobacteriaceae bacterium | reverse complement strand
AGGAACTCGATAAGGTGGTGGCTATAGTGAGCCAGTTCCCACAACTTCAGTTGCGCATTGAATCTCATACTGATAGCAGAGGAGGGAGTTCTACCAATTTCAGGGTATCTCAGGCCCGGGCTGATGCGATTCAAAAATACCTACAGGATAACGGTGTTCCCTCTTCCAACATTCTTTACGCCGTTGGATACGGCGAGGATAAAATCATCAATCAGTGTAAAAATGGAGTCTACTGTCTTGATTTTCTTCACCGACAGAATGAACGGCAACTTATCGTAATCCTGAATTATAATCTGCTGGAATAGAATTGATTTGGTTAAGGAAGAATTACTCGTTTTCCCCTTACAGTACGAGAATACTTGAGGGGATTCTTTATATTTAACAAAATTCGCAAGCCTTGAAGCAAACAGCCAAATCATATTGGAAAAAAAACCTGCTCTATCTGAGTATTTTACTTGGCATATGGTTCCTGGTCTCCTATGGCTTTGGGATCCTTCTAAAAGACCAGCTAGATAAAATAAGCATTGGAGGTTTTAAACTCGGTTTCTGGTTTGCCCAACAAGGTTCGATCTATGTTTTCGTAATCCTCATTTTTGTCTATGTACTTCTTATGAACAGACTGGACAAAAAGCACGGCTATGAAGAATAAGCGAAAAAAACCTTTGGAATAACATGGATGTACAGACTTGGACCCTGATACTGGTGATACTCACCTTTCTGTTGTATATCGGTATCGCCATTTGGTCCAGGGCTTCATCTACACGCGACTTTTATGTAGCCGGTGGAGGGGTTCCCCCTTTAGCCAATGGACTGGCAACCGCAGCAGATTGGATGTCGGCGGCTTCCTTCCTCGGTATGGCAGGGATCATTTCGGTTATGGGCTATGATGGATCTGTATACCTGATGGGTTGGACCGGAGGTTATGTATTACTAGCATTATTGCTGGCCCCGTATCTTCGAAAGTTCGGAAAATTTACGGTGCCTGATTTTATTGGAGATCGTTACTATTCCAATGTAGCAAGAACAGTCGCGGTTATATGTGCCCTATTGGTATCCTTTACCTACGTTGCCGGGCAAATGCGCGGAGTAGGGTTGGTATTTTCACGATTTCTTGAAGTACCAGTTCATATTGGGGTGTTCATCGGAATGTTTATAGTACTTTTTTATGCCGTTGTAGGAGGCATGAAAGGGATCACCTATACTCAGGTGGCCCAATATTGTGTTTTGATATTTGCCTTTATGGTTCCGGCGATATTTATATCCATCCAAATGACGGGTATAGTGATTCCGCAGATCGGGATGGGAGGCGAAGTGCTTGGGGAGAACATCAATTTATTAGATAAGCTCAATGGTTTATCCGTGGAACTTGGTTTTGACAAATACACAGATGGTTCTAAACCCATGATCGATGTATTTTTTATTACCGCCGCCCTAATGGTGGGTACAGCAGGACTTCCTCATGTGATCGTTCGTTTTTTTACTGTACCGAAGGTTAAAGATGCACGCATGTCTGCAGGTTATGCCCTGTTTTTTATTGCACTTCTTTACACTACCGCCCCTGCAGTCGCAGTCTTTGCCAGGACGAATCTCATTGAGACAGTAAGCGATCAAAAATATGAGGATATGCCTACCTGGTTTTATAAGTGGGAGACCACGGAGCTAATTCGATTCGATGACAAGAATGCGGACGGACGAATACAGTATGTGGCAGACCCGGACCGCAATGAATTAACAGTTGACCCCGATATAACCGTATTGGCGAACCCTGAAATAGCAAATTTACCCAACTGGGTGATTGCCCTGGTCGCGGCTGGCGGATTAGCAGCAGCATTGTCTACAGCAGCGGGCTTATTGTTGGTAATCTCGACATCTGTTTCTCACGATCTGATCAAGAAACAAATACGGCCCAGTATCTCGGATAAAGGAGAATTGATTATTGCGCGTTTCTCGGCAGTTATCGCAGTTGTTGTTGCGGGCTATTTTGGCATCAATCCACCCGATTTTGTCGCAGCGACCGTCGCTCTTGCATTCGGACTGGCAGCGGCATCTTTTTTTCCGGCCATTATTCTTGGCATTTTTTACAAGAAAATGAACAAAGAAGGGGCCATTTCAGGAATGACCGTGGGGATCCTGTCCATGTTGTTTTATATGCTAAAATTTAAATTCGATATGTTTGGAGGGGGAGGACCGTCTGATTGGTGGTTCGGAATTTCCCCCGAAGGTTTTGGAACTGTGGCGATGATGCTTAACTTTATTATTTCACTTACTGTAGCTAGCTTTACAGCCGATCCTCCCATGGAAGTACAGGAAATGGTTGAAGATATCCGTATTCCAAAAGGATCGTCGGAAGCGAAGAAACACTAAACCGAACCAAAAATGAGTAACTACCACATCAAAAATTTGGAAGAGTATTTTCAGGTATACCGAAAATCTGTTAGGGAGCCTGAAAACTTTTGGGAAGAAATCGCAGAGGAACATTTTATCTGGCGTGAAAAATGGAATAAAGTACTGGAGTGGGATTTTACAAAACCCGAGATTAAATGGTTTGAAGGGGCTAAGTTTAATATTACCGAGAACTGCCTTGACCGCTTCCTGCCGATGAGGAAAGATAAAACTGCTATTCTGTTTGAACCCAATGACCCGGAAGAAGAGGCCGAACATATTACTTATAGCCAATTACACGAAAGGGTCAGCCGGATGGCTAATGTATTGATAGAAGGCGGTATTGGAAAAGGAGACAGGGTCTGTATTTATCTGCCCATGATCCCGGAACTGGCCATTTCAGTCCTTGCCTGTGCCCGAATCGGAGCGATTCATTCTGTGGTTTTTGCAGGATTTTCATCAGCTGCCCTGGCAGCTCGCATCAATGATTGCGATGCACATTGTGTGATCACCTCCGATGGTTCATTCCGGGGTGATAAGGTGATCGATCTTAAAGGGATAGTGGATCAGGCACTACAGGAATGTCAAGGGGTTAAGACGGTGTATGTAGTCGAACGTACAGGGAGCAAAGTCGCAATGGAGAAGGGAAGGGATAAATGGCTGCAACCTTTGCTCGATGAGGCTTATGCTGATTGTGATGCGGTGATCATGGATGCCGAGGACCCACTTTTTATTCTCTATACCTCGGGTTCAACCGGAAAGCCCAAAGGAATGGTACACAGCTGTGCTGGGTATATGGTCTATGCGGCCTATACTTTTAAAAATATTTTTCAATATAAGGAAGGTGATATTTACTGGTGTACGGCGGATATAGGTTGGATCACCGGGCATTCTTATATCGTTTACGGACCGCTGCTCAACGGAGCGACTACGGTGATGTTCGAAGGGGTGCCATCATATCCTGACTACGATCGATTCTGGCAGGTGGTGGAAAAGCACAAGGTGAATCAATTCTATACCGCACCGACTGCTATTCGGGCACTGGCTAAGGAAAAGCTTGAATATGTTGAAAAGTATGATCTCTCTTCCCTAAAGGTTTTGGGAACGGTCGGTGAGCCGATCAATGAAGAGGCCTGGCATTGGTATAATAATAATGTTGGAAAAGGGAAAAGCCCTATCGTGGATACCTGGTGGCAAACCGAAACCGGTGGGATCATGATCTCTCCCATACCCTATGTAACACCAACAACACCAACCTATGCAACATTACCATTTATAGGAATACAACCGGCACTTATGGACGATGATGGAGATGAGATTAAGGGAAATCAGGTCTCCGGGAAACTATGTATTAAATTTCCCTGGCCGTCTATAGCACGAACCATCTGGGGCGACCATGAACGCTATAGAAATACATACTTCAAATCCTTTGAAAACAAATACTTTACCGGAGATGGAGCGCTCAGGGACGAGGTGGGTTACTATCGGATTACGGGTAGGGTAGACGATGTGATTATTGTCTCGGGCCACAACCTGGGGACGGCACCAATTGAAGATTCCATCAATGAGCATCCTGCCGTGGCAGAATCGGCGGTTGTAGGATTTCCACATGAGATAAAGGGCAATGCACTTTATGGTTTTGTGATCCTCAAGGAAACCGGTGAGACAAGAGACCGGGAAAATTTAAGAAAAGAGATCAACCTGCAAATTGCCGAGCAGATCGGACCCATAGCCAAACTCCAAAAAATTCAGTTTGTCCCCGGACTCCCTAAAACAAGAAGCGGTAAGATAATGAGACGTATCCTGAGAAAAATAGCATCGAAGGATGCTGAAGAACTTGGGGATATCAGTACGCTTCTTAACCCTGAGGTAGTAGAAGTCATAAAGGCCGAGGTATTATAAATTGGATCTTTGAGAAGCTGATACCACTATTTGGTAATCTATTGGATTACCAACCAGCAGTAGTACAACGCGAAAAGCCCCAGGAAGATAATCCCGATATAGGTGAGCCATTGAAGGCCTTTTTTAGGTCGATATTCCTTTGGCAGATCATGACTCATTACGTTTTTAATATTCATATATCCGACAATCGGTGCCAGTACAAATGAAACAAAAGTTGCAAGGGCTACCAAAAAACCCATATTGGCACTGAATACCGTTACCACTATGTAGTTTACCAACGCCAGCACGATTACGCCTGTCGCATAGTATTTTCTTCCTGAAAATTCTTTGGCTTTCGGACTGAGATGACGTATTATATCGATACTTACCCGGCTGATCGCATCATGTGCTGTCATACATGTACTGAACATGGTTGCGAAAGCAGATACAGCGATAAAAATATAAGCCCACTGTCCGATATGTGTCGTAAAGAGCTGTACCACCTGATCGGCAAAAACCACCGCATTTCCACTGAGTTCCGTATTGGTGCCATAAAGCGTCATCAGTCCTATTAAAAGGAAGAATATCGCCAGAAAGGCTGTGGTAAAATATCCCGAATTGAATTCTTGCAATGCCTCTTTTAATGAAGGTCTCCCGCTGATCTTATACTTCTCCAGACTCCATAGACTTATCCAGCTCGAGGCTTCTACGGCTGTCGGCATCCATCCCACCAGGCTGATGAGGAATAAAATCCCAACTTCATTAAAAATTTCAGGTCGCTGAAAGTTCTCCACTGGAGTTACTGAACCCTCGAATAATACAATAGCTGTGGTGATGAGCAAAGCGGTAAACAAAATGCTGATAACCAGTTTTAGTGCGTTTTCAAGGAATCTGTAACGACCGATGATCAGAATTCCACTGATCAAAACAAATAAACCAAGAGCAACTGTAGCTATAGACAGGTTTTCAACATTGAATAGGTTTATAAATAAACCGGCGGTTACAACATAAAGTGCTGCCAGGATTGTAAAGGTTGTCACTAAGGTGATGAAGGCATATAGCCATAGATATCCTTTTCCCCTTCTTAAATATCCCTCGATGAGCGACAGGCCGGTGACGTTGGTGTACCTGATGCCAAATTCGAAGAAAGGATATTTTAGTATGTTGGCCAGGATAATCGGAATGATCATCAACCATCCGTATTGCGCTCCAGCCTTGGTGGAAAGTACCAGATGGGAAGTCCCAATAGCCATACTTGCGAACAAAAGACCAGGCCCCAGGTTCTTGAGCAGGGTTTTAATTTTTGACATATCTACCGTGCTATTCTGCCCTAAATTACCATATTCTTACGAGCTGATCCTAATTATTGTATCTCGATCTTTTCGCCATAAAACCTGGGCTGTGTATT
This sequence comes from Flavobacteriaceae bacterium, assembly GCA_039768345.1. GTDB lineage: Bacteria > Bacteroidota > Bacteroidia > Flavobacteriales > Flavobacteriaceae > JAHEJJ01. Next base: position 13,483 of record JBDNAQ010000301.1, on the reverse strand, counting down.
GAACAGTAAATCCATGAATACCTTTACCCTGGCAAGATATTCGCGTGTATGTACTCTTAAGGCTTTGTCACTGCCCAGATCGGTGGCGTTGAATCCGACTGCGCTAAGGCCTTTTCTCTCGGCGATATAAATAGCTCTTTTATTATGGAATTCCTGTGAAATAACGGTAACACTGTCGAGTCCGAAAATAACCTTTGCCCGGACCATCGAATCCAGGGTACGAAATCCGGCATAATCCAGAAATATTTTTTCCTCAGGAATTCCCCCTGTCACCAGGTCTTTTTTGATAGTAGTGGGTTCATTGTAGTAAACGCTTCCGTTGTCGCCACTTACCAGTACAAAATCTATTTTGCCTGCTTTGAACAATGTGATCGTAGCATTGATCCTGTGTGAATAATAAGGGTTGATTCCTCCTTCTACAAGGTGCCTTGAGGTTCCGAGTACAAGTCCGACCTTATTTTTGGGGATATCTTTGATGTGATCAAAGGTTTTTCCCCCTGAACTCCATTCGATAATAAGATGGCTAATTAAAATGATTGCCAGCGGGGCGGCAATTATTATAATAAGGATATTTCTATATTTCTTTTTCAAAAATTTGTAATAGCGAAATCTACCATTTAAAAGGTCTGTAACCGATACCCCATTCAACCCAATCTGCAGCAAAGCCTTCAGTTTTAAGCCCTACCTGGGCAAATAAGCGGTTGTTGATATCATATCGCAATGAAGGCCTGGTGTAAAGAGAATTCTTTCCTCTGCTATCCGTAAGATATTGACCGAGATGCACACCAACGGTCATTTTCCAAAACATAAAATCATAGCCAGCGTGAATTCCGATCATATATTTATCCGGATCAGAAGGGTTATCTACGGCAAGGCTATTATCTACCATGTAGTCAAGCCCCCCTGTAGCGCTATGCATATTGTTGAACTTGTGTTGGTAGCTCACAACACCAGAAAAAGTACCATATCGGGTTTTCGTGCCCGCATCTTGAGTACTTTGAACGGTACCCAGGGCCATGTACACATTAATACTTTGATTCTTCTCGACCTTTACATTTGGTGTCTTCCGGCTTCTTTGATAGCGCGATTGAAGTATCTGATCGGGATAAGTACTGTCGTCTACCCGGTGCTGATCAGCGTTGTAGTGATAGCGCAGACCCAGATTGATACCAAACATATTTAGCCCGTAGTTAGGTGTATACATCCGTCCGTTAGAGAAATGGGTAAAATCGATGCCGTAAGTGATGTCCATTTCGCGTGTCCACTTGTAGGTCCATCCAAAATTTATCGCAAAATATACGGCCATATGTGCCCCAATCGCGTCATTGAGTGGATTAGATGCCGGATCGTAAGGTTTTAGGTCATAGGTAAGCCCAAATTGCGGTTCAATGCCGAATTCGTTTTTTCGTGTGGGATTACTAATTGGAAATCGAATAAAACCAAAGAGCGCATTGGGATTGCCAAAAATCTGTGGATCTCCCACAAACCCGGCATACCAACCAACACCATAGGTGGGGTATCCATAAGGACCCCAGATCTCCTCATCCTTACTTTGCCATCCGAATCTGGCCGTAACCCCGCCATATCCTTCAAGTTTACTTGTAAGCGTTTGCCCGGAATAGAGGTGTCCACCTCCGTGTCCGGATATCTGTAGCGTTCTATATCTTCCTGAATTATCTTCTTTATTGGGTTTACTAAAATCAGGTACCTGGGCGTTACTCATAAAAAATGAACCCAATAAAATCGCGCTAAATAATATGTGGTTTTTCATTGAAAATATTTAAATGATTTTGAATACTAAATACGCAGTTGATTTTCAAGAGCAAATATAGGTTACAACCTGCAATTTTCGGCTTCATTTTTTGATATAAAGCTTACGATTTTATGACAGCGTAGAAATTCGGAGGCTGAAGGATAAGTCTTGTGAATCCGGCTAGATTTTCGATGCCAGTGACCTATTTGAACCTTGGGGAATTCGGTCCCATGGTCCCACATACATTCAATTTATGTTTAGCGATTGATTTTAAAGGTATCCAGTTTGATGTCATCCGGGCCATCATCGTCAAAGGGATTTTCCAATTGATCCTGGATGTTATAAAGGGAAATAAGGATAAATTGAGTTAAGATGACCACGCCATAGGCTATGATAATTGAAACATGGGGCCCCAGGTTAAATATTACGGCAGGAGCATATACTAAAGGAAAAATATAGATAAAGAATTTACAGTATGCCTTTAAAACTATTGGAGTCCTATGAATATTTATAGCATGAAGGTTCTCAATAGACTCGTGCAGGTCTTGCATAAAGCGAAATGTGCGATCTTTTAGAGATTTTGATATTACCTCTTCACGTGTGTTCATGAACCGCTGGACCATATCGATGATCTCGTCGAGCTGAGTAGTGGCGGTCTCTTTTTGAGACAGGTGATCCAAAGTCTCTTCGCTGATCTTTTCCAGTATGCCTATCATTTCATTCTTACTGTCCTCGGTCAATTCTGCATTGCTCATTATGAAGTAATGTACAGTTTGTAATGCACTCCGGAATTTACTTAGATGACCCAGGGCTTTTTCTCTTCTTCTAAAAGAACCACGGATGGCAAATACCAGTGGAAATACGATGGCTATACTGAGTAAGGTTAAATCTACATTAAAAACGATGTTGAAGTGAGAAGAAAGGTAAGTAGAAAGGATCGCAATGATCATAACGATCAATGTCCGATGGTTTAATATGGAGAAATAGAGCCTAATTGAATGCAATTTAGTACCTTATTTACTTAAATCTACCCAGAAAATTGTGAATACACAAGAGAAGTGCATCATTCTACTCTTATTGCTAATCAGCTTTAGCACTTCCTTTTCTCAACAAAATAAGACCCTGGATGCCCAAAATTCTTTAGTTGATCTATTCGAAAGTGAGGAGATCCTTCCCATTAAGCTTGCGTATTCCATGAAGGAGATCAGAACTAAAACCAACGACAGTACTTATATTAAAACAGATCTTTTTTACAGGCTCGATGATGGAGAATGGAGATCTTTAGAAGTAAAACTAAGGGGCAGGGGGAATAATCGTCGAAAAACTTGTTTTTTTACACCCATTAAGGTCAAGATCAGCAAGACCGAGCGTAAGGGCACTCCTTTTGAAGCCCATAAAAAATTAAAACTGGTTCTTCCGTGTTTGATCCAAGCTGAGAATGACGACAAATTGCTCAGGGAATATTTGGCCTACAAGCTTTATGAAGAGGTGGGCACCTATTATTACAAAACGCGTTTGCTGGATATAGATTATACCGATATAAGGGGAAAAAGGAACAAGAGTTTTCAGTTAAAAGGATTCTTTCAGGAAGACATCGATAAGATTGCGAAACGCGCCGGTGGAAAGGAATTAAAAAACCGTAAAGTGCACCCTTTGCAACAGGACGATCATGCCTCGATTCAAAATGATATTTTGCAGTACATGATCGGGAATACAGATTTTTCAAATGCCTATCAACATAACACTAAATTGATATTTACGAGTGAAAAGAAAACTGTTCCGATTCCCTATGATTTTGATCTGAGCGGACTTGTGAATGCGAGTTACGCAGTTGTGTCTGAGGTTGGTAACCAATCACTCCCCATCACACATGTCACCGAACGTCTCTACAGGGGATATAAAAGGAACGTGCAGCTACTGAAACAAGTGCGACAAGAGTACCTTGGAAGACAAGGCCAGATGATGGCGGAGGTCGACAATCTAAAACCATTATTTGAAAATATTCGTGAATATCAAGAAGCCCGTGATTACTTGTCCAGTTTTTTTATCATTCTTGCCAATCAGGAAAAGTTTAAAAAGGAAATTGAAAATAGAGCCCGGACCAAATAGTGCTTTTCTTCCTATATCCAAATATATAGGACTCGAAAATTTCTGAAATAATGTTATTCGAATAATTCCTGCAGTGGCTTCCCGCTAGAACCGCTGGGCAGCTGAAGATTAAGCATCATGGAAAGAGAAGGAGCGATTTCTGTGACATAAACCTCCCTGACGGAGTCACCCTTAGGGATGCCTTTACCCATCCAAAGCAATGGGACATGAGAATCGTAATTATAACCGGAGCCGTGAGTAGTTCCCTTAACCCTATCAATGGTCATACCGGCCGCTGTATTTTGCACATAGCCAGGTAAAAAGCTTAGGATGATATCACCGGATCTATTAGGATGGAACCCATTTTGTATTTTTTGTCTTGGTCCGTCTTCATAGTTAAGCGACTGCATTTCATGTGCCGTCAGCGCGCCTACTATACCGTCCTGTGTAAGCAGGAAATCAGCAGCCGATCTCTGAACCGACGATAAGTCCAGTCCGCTTTTCAGTATAAGGTCCTGGTCCAGATAAACCTGTTCATAGTTAAAAGCCTCGAGAAGGTTTTGCTGCTCATATTTTGTATTGAGAAAATTAGCCAGGGCAAACTGGTAGGTGGTTATGGGAGCGATACCTGCCGGTAATTTGTGATCATTAGAGAACTGGGCATTTGGGATGGCCCCGTGATCGGCAGTTAGAAAGAGTGTATAGTTGCCGGCTCCTACCTGCTGATCTAATGCTTTTAGTAATTCTTCAATATTCCGATCTAAACGAAGGTACATATCCTGTATTTCGACAGATTGCGGGCCAAAGGTGTGTCCGGCTACATCGGTGGCCGAATAACTGATCGCGAGCAAATCGGGGTATCCATCCAGTCCTAATTTCTCCCGTTTCAGGGCTTCTATGGCGAATTCGGTAAGTAGTGAATTTCCTGCTGGTGAGACCCAAATCAATTGATATTCTGCTCCCGCCTGTTTGTAACGCTCTCTCATCTCCTTAAAATCATAAGGAAAAGTTGGGCTCGATTTGCCTCCTATGGCCGGTTCATAATTGTTGTTATCAGGAGCACTTTGAGTATATTGTTCTATTGGATAAAGTGTTTCCCATTGGGTATTGAGATAGGCATCGGATTTTCCTTCTTTATTAAAATTCTTAACCCATTTGGGAAGATCTTTCATATAATATGAACTGCTGACAAAATAACCCGGACTCGAAACCCAGTCATGCCAATAAGCTGCATTGGCGGCTCGCCCACCCGGAAGTATGGCACCCCGGTCTTTGAGCGAAATACTGATCACCTTGGATTTGAAATTTTTCCCCTGTCGCAATTCATCACCCAGGGTATTGGAAAGAAGTCTGTGCGGTGAAAATCCTTTGGGATTCGGGATTTCAGATCCAACAATTATTACTGTAGAATCACCTACATTGACTACCAGATCGTTCTGCTTCCTGTCGTACCAGCTATTGCCGATGATGCCATGAGTGGAAGGAGTAGTGCCGGTATATATGGATGCATGACCGGGTGCAGTTTCTGTAACGACATAATTATATTGGGCGTTTTTAAAATTAAACCCTTCCCGCATCAGCCGCTTAAAGCCCCCTTCTCCATACATGCCTTCATATTTGTAGAGGTAGTCTGCCCGCATCTGATCCACAACTATTCCGACCACTAATTTCGGGTTTATTGTATTTTCCTTCTGGCCCACAATGACGGTTGTTATCAACGCGAAGGTTAAAAGCATGAGTTGGTGAAACCTGGTGACTGTTTGCTGAAGGATCATTTTCTATAAACTTAGGAATTGAAATATAGCTAAAATGCCAGAAATCGACTATCGAATTAAGATTATTCTAACTATATTGAATGCCTTAATAGGAATCTGAACACACATTTCTGTCATCCTGAAACCAGCCAGAATTATGACTGAATCGCAGTACATGAAGGACCGCGTCGACAATCAGATCGCCTGGTATAGTAAAAAAAGCGCGATCAACAAGAAATTATACCTGAGACTTAATGGGATTATCATTGTTTTTGCCGCTTCCATCCCTGCTTTATCCGGATTCAGTTCTTCCGAGCTATATGGCGAAAAATTGAGATGGATCATCGCAGCGCTTGGGATCGTTACTGCTGCCCTTACGGGTATTGCATCCTTGTGGAAGTTTCAGGAAAAATGGGCAACATATCGTATGACCGCCGAAGCACTGGAGAGGGAAAAGATCCTGTACAATACCCAGGCGGGGCACTATACAGACAGAGGGACCGAGTTTAAGTTTTTTGTTCAAAATATAGAGCGGATTATGAACAATGAAAATACCTCCTGGAGTGATATCATAAACGAAAAATCCAGCGCTGGTGATGCAGGATAGAAGATGGCACCCAACTTCGAATAAAATTAACCCAACCCCCATATCCAAAACTTTAGTCAAGCGTTGGGAGAACTAATCAAGAGGTAAAGAAATATTGATTGAATTGTATTATCTTTTGATTTTGTAACAAAAAAGCAATAGATGGAATCGGTAACCAATTTTGAATACGACATATTTCTCAGCTATGCACACGACGATAATATTCCGGATACGATTCGTGGCAAAGAAGGCTGGGTAAAGTCTTTCTGTACCCTCCTTAAAACCGACTTAAAAAGGGCCGGTTGCGGCGATGTACGCATATGGTGGGATAATAGAACGCTGGATGGCAACGATTTTTTTGACACTAAGATCGAAGACGGCATTCGAAAATCTGCGATATTCCTGTGTCTAAACTCGGTTAATTACCAGAATTCGGAGTATTGCGAAAAGGAATTGAATATATTCTTTAAGAAAGCAAAATCTGAGAAAGAAGGGATCCAGGTCGGGCATAGTTCAAGAATTATAAATGTTTTACTGAAGAATATTCCTTTCGATCAATGGCCGGCAGAATTGCAGGGCAGATCGGGATATCACTTTTATGAAAAGTTAGATGAAGGGGCAGACTGGAGAACGGCCAATATTTTGGATTTCACAGATCAACTTTTTAATGAAGAATGGAAAAAACTCATCGCATCGATATTTAAACTCGTCGATGGTCTTAAAAGTGATCATGAGGAAGCGCCTTCGATCGAGGTTGATGAAAGCCTGAACGATGACGTTTTTACCATCTATTTTGCAGATTCCCCTGAATCGTTATTGAAAGATCGGGATAAGGCTATAAGCAGTTTAAAGAAAAAGGGCTACAAGATCATTTTGAATAATCAGGATGTGCGCAAGGCCAAAGAACACGAGGAGGCGACTAAACAAGTTCTTGAGCTTGCCGATCTCGCCGTACATCTGATCGATCATTCGCCGGGTTTTGAGATTGAAGACCAGCCTGAAAAATGGTATCGAACCAAACAGATTGAAATAGCTCTCGACACTCCGGTACCCCAACTGATATGGATGGATTCTCTTGTACCTATAGAGGGTATAAGGGATGAAAAATACAGAGAGTATGTTCAGAGTATCGAGATGGGCTCCCTGGCCGACAAAGACTACGAGTTTATTATTGGGGATTATAGTAATCTTACCAATACCATACTCGATCACGTTACTGTTTTAGAGGAACAAAAAAAGTCTTTGGAACAGAAGAATGCCGTTGACTCTCATGAGGAACTTGATGTCCTTCTGGATTATAATGTTGAGGATAAAATGTATGCCATGGAGTTGGAACAGTCTTTCGATAAACATAATCTGATCACACATTATGCTCCATTTGGTAATAATCCAGAAAAGAATAGAAGGATTTTACAAAACCGTCTTAATGAGGTGAAAAAACTGGTATTCCTCTATGGTAAATCTTCCAAGGAGTGGGTAGAATCCAGGTTTACTCAGGCCATGGGTAAATTGATGTTCGACAAAGGATCGGTTGAAGACATATACATTTATATAACACCGCCAGCCAAGGATGCTGAGGATCTGATTAATGCAAGCAATACGGTTATTAATAATATCAAGGTCAATGTAGTAAACCATAGCGATCATCAAAGCGTTAACTCTGAAACAATAGACGATTTCATGACCAATTTAATTGGAAAGGGCAATGATTGATAAGAATCCGTATGTGGGTCTAAGACCCTATGAGCCAAATGAAAGTCTGCTCTTTTTTGGCCGTGAAACTCAGACCTGGGAATTATTACAAAGATTGTATACACATAGATTTGTGGCTGTTGTGGGGAGTTCAGGATGTGGAAAATCCTCTCTGCTAAGGGCAGGTCTGATCCCGGCACTAAAGGGGGGGTTTCTTATCGAAGACAGCGATGAGTGGGTAGTCGCTATAATGAAACCCGGCGAATCACCGCTCTACAACCTGGCTGATTCGCTTTTAAAAGAACTCAGGAGCGTCCTTGGTAAAAAGAAGCTCATTGAAAAGTTTAAGTTACCATCCACCAAAGAATTATTGGCAGGTATTGACGAAACCGGTGTGGATGCGATTCTTGATCTTGTGGCACCGATTCGAAAAACACAGAACATCAATTTCTTTGTTCTTGTCGACCAGTTTGAAGAATTATTCGCCTTTGCCAAGAGGAAGCCCGAAGACAGCGAAAGAACCCTTACTGATAACAGAAATGAGGCCATTACATTGGTTAATTTGATTCTTGAGCTCTCAGAACAGTCAGTGGTCCCATTTTACCTGGTGCTCACTATGCGCTCTGACTTTATCGGTGATTGCGCAGAGTACTATGGTCTGCCGGAGGCGATGAATAAGAGCCAGTATCTGGTCCCAAGGCTCACCAGGCAACAATTAAAAAAAGTGATCGAGGGACCGGCCATTCTTTCGGGTAAAAAGATCAATTCCAAACTAACCTCCAAGTTGATTAATAGTATGGGGGATTCACAGGATGAACTGCCAATCTTGCAGCATGCGCTTATGCGAATGTGGGAGTTTGATCATCAGCAAGACGCTGTGGAGAAGAATATAATCGATTTTACTGATTATACTGAAATCGGTGGGTTGGAGAATGCATTACAGAATCATGCCGAAGAGGTTATTGAACCTCTTTCGGAATCCGAAAAAATAACGGCACGCTCGGTTTTTCGTGCCCTGACCACCATCGATTCGCATAATCGTATAAAGCGTCGGCCTGTTCGCTTATCCAGATTGGTTGAAATCACCAATACAAAGGAAAAAAAATTACTGGAAGTCATTGAGCATTTTAAAAAGAGCGGTCGCTCCTTTATCTATTTCGAAAATATTGGCGATGAAGAAGACAAACTCGTCGACATTTCTCATGAAAGCCTTATCCGACAATGGAAGAATTTAAAAAAACTGGTAAAAAAGGAGAAGCAGTATGCAGACAAATACAATCGACTCTCCCAGACTCAGGTCTGGTATGATGCTGATGGACGCTTGTTGGAAGGCTCACAATTTGAAAAGGAGATTCAATGGTATGATGAGTTAAAACCTACCCAGGCATGGGCCGAACAATACAATAGTAATTTTGACAAGGTTGAGGATTTTATCGAAAGAAGCAGGCAGTCAAAAATAAGACATGATAAGGCACAAAAAAATAAAAAGAAATCCATCCGCATTGGTTTTGGAGTTGTTGCCCTGACCGCTGTGGCTGGTCTCTTCTTTTGGGCATTGAGTATCGGGGCCAATCAGGAAAGAGCCAAGATTGAAGAAGAAAGAAAGGAAGTGATGGACGTGGCAAAGAAAATGAGTCCATTGGCGAGCATTTTGGTTGATTCTACGGATACGGAATTGCTGGAAGCGAAATCCGATACCATCAATGTAAAGCAGGATTTGATCGAGTTGGTAACATACCTGGAATCTCAGGCGGTTCTTTATGAGAACGAAAAGAGACCAGATGCGGCGGGTCACGTTTTATTTATTACGGGTAAGGATTCGTTATTTACTCAGGCAAAAGAATTGAGAAGAGAGGCGCTTCGCCGTATTGATGTGATTGAAATTGAAATGGATAGCATCAGCTGGAAAGAAACCCTCGCTATGGCCGAAAATTCAGAACCCGATGTGAAATTCAAGGCCTATTCCGAATATATCGATAAGATCCAGGGTTATGAAAACAATGATAATGCCAAGCATTATGACGAGGCTCAGAAAAGGATAGATGGGCTGAATGCCCTACTTGGAGATAATAACTGGATTGAGGCCTCGACTAAAAGTACGGTTAGCAGCTATTTCAATTACATCAACATCAACCAGGATGAAAGCTCGAACAGCGGTATTTCCCAGAACGTCAGCAATGCGCTCGACCAGATCAAAAAAGGCAAGACCGGCTGGATATATGCCGGATATAAGGATGGCAATGGTCAATTTGATCGAGGGCGAAGTATTGTTAAAGTGGTTTATCACCAAGACGAAATTATTGAATCAAATAATTATATAATTCCCAAGGAAGAAGACTTTATTACACTTAGAGGAAAGGCCGACAGAGCGGTATATAATTTTTTTGTAGGAAACCAGGTAACCAATAAAAAAGGAGCGCCTTTCAAATCAGGAGAGGTGGCCTATGTGAACCAGGTTGTTGAATTGGCAAATGATGCGGTTTTTTTACAGATTAAATATGGGAAGATAGATAAGACCGATTGAATTATCTCATCATAACTCTATGTCCTATTTACATAGGTCGTAGGTCTTTTGAAATATTTCCTGGTCGATAGCATACATTTCCCCCTGGATGCCAACCATTAACCAATCGCCAGCTTTGGCGGTTAATGTGCCTTCAAGAGTTTCTATTTGAAAAGGCTCGTCGATCTGAGCACAGCGAACAGGAATAGGTTTTTTAATGGCCTTCTTAAAGTTGAGTTCCGGTATTTCTCCTTTCTTGAATTTTAACATGCTCGCTTATTTATGATAAAAACTGTTCTCTTAAAAATACAACAAATGGATCCTCAGGATTGTCGGTCTGTGCCAGGCTTGTATAGCCTGCATAGGCATTAAGGTGTATGGAGATCTTTTCCCTTATACCAGCCAGTTCAGCGGCCATTTTATAGTATTTCTTCGCCGTATCCAACTCATTGAGATACATATTAGCCTCTGCGACTGTGGCATATTTCCAGAGGTTATTTGCACAATTCTTAGCCACGTGAAGTGCCTGTTCGGCGTATTTAACCATGTCTGCTTTGTTGTCCTTCACCACCAGGCTTAAAAAGGCGAGATTTATGGCGTGGTAATATATCTGTTCGTAGTTCTTGTTATTGGTTGATTTTTCCAGTGCCAATTCATAGTATACAAATGCGGTTTCCGCATCATCCTGTGAGGGAAATTTCAAATAAGCCCTTTTATAACGGCCACCGATGATCCCCATCAGATCGGTGTCTTCCTGGGCAGTCGGATGTTCATCCAGGATCTTAAGAGCTTCCTCCCTCCGATCCAATCCTTCCAGCGCAAAGACGAGTCGCTTTAACCCATTCTTGTCTAAGGATTCCACATGGGGCATTAGTTTTTTTACCACGGCATCGTATTTCCCAAGCGCGATATTTATCTCTTCATTGTTGGTATATTGATTCGCGAATTCTGTATCTGTTAAAGTGCTGAGGATAAGCCTGTAACAATCGTCCTGTTCATCTTTGGGCTTTACCATGCCCAGATGTCGTCCATCAATTGTATATCTGTAATCCTCCCCAAAAGGAGTAAAACAAGAATCGAGGGTTACGAATTCATCATCCACAGAACCGGCCACCCTAAGGCTAAAAGGATATACTCCCTGAAAAGCCTCATTCCATTCATTACGAAGACCGCTGATAAAGGTGCCTTCACTGCTCATTTCTTTGTACTTGTTATTCCAGAGTTTTTTGAGTTTTTCGGGTTCGACCCCGTTACTGGGAGTACCCAATAGTATCAGATGGGAAATTTTCTGACGGTATTCCTCCCTAAAATCAAGAATCGCGCGTTGGCCGATAAGTCCACCCAGACTATGGGCTATTATGGCTATCCGATCATATTTTTCGAACTTGTAGCGTACAGAAGTACAAAGGTATTCAGCAATCCGGTCTACGTCCTTAACCCCGGCCCAGACATCTTTACCAAGCTCCGGATCGATGAATTGAGAATAGCCGAAAGGTTTCATGTCCCAGCCGTCCATTTTAGGGTTTTCGATGAGCATGTCGGGGATTTTACCGAATGTGTCGCCGGCCTCGCCCGAAAAACCATGGATAAACAACAGGAGGTTGTTAGCCCCTTGTGTTTCCCGGAAAACCGTCTTGACTTCCTTCCTGCCTTTTGCTGAAGGTTCAGGTCCTTCTTCAGGTTCGGGTAACTTCAGTTGCTGCCTTAATGCCTTGGGTACATAGCTAAGGATAAAATCGTCGTAGAGTTCCAGGTTTACGTAGGGTTCCTGAACGGCATCTGGCATATTCCATTTGGTGGCGATTTCTTCGAGTATAGGAGGGATCACCCTCATTAGATATCCGGCAACCTGAAGTATCCGTACATAAGGATCGACAAATTCAGCCTGGTGTTGGCCCTTCAGGGCCATAAGCAAATGCTTTGTAAACAAGCTGTTTTGATCGGCATCCATTTTATAGGATTTCTGATTCTCTTTGCAAGAAGCGATTACCGAAATCCCTTTTTCGGTATCAACTTTCTGAGCGAGACCGTCCTGCTGAGTAAATTCTTTAGAATCAGCATTTTTATCATCCTTGTTTGTGACTTGCTGGCTACCTGAATAGGATTCTGAGGCGATGCCGGTAGAATGACAACAGTCCATAAAAAAGATTAGCCTCCTGGTTTTAAGCGCATTGATATTCTTTCTTATTTCCTCTGCAGTGATCCATTCCGATGTATATTCCTCAGGGCTCATTCCTGACTTGATGCCGGAGGGAATAAAATGAAAGGTGTCGAGTTCATATCCGCCATGACCGGAATAATAAAGAAAAACAGAAGAGTTTTCATCGGTCTTCTCCTTCAATGCTTTAAAAGCGCCGAGAATCCCCTTTCGGTCTGCCTTATTTCCTGTTAGTAGCGTTACGTTTCCGGAAGGGTATCCGCACAGGGCCTCATCTTTTAAAACGGTAGCGATATCATGAGCATCCTGTGTGGTATCGAGATTATCGAATTCGTACTTCATTCCGATGACAAGGGCATGTGCATTTTGGAGTAGACTCATAGATTTACAGTAAGTTATACTTCGGCATGTTTATATTTTACCCGTTAGCATTTTTTAGTGCCATTTTTTTAGGATACGTTTAAAGTCTTCCGTTTCAAAATAGGGTTTTAGTAGTGGATCGTTCTGAAATGTCCATGTTTCATACCAATGGCCATCGTTTATTGCCAGCCTCAGATATTTAATGGTATTCTCATCATCTGAAATACTCGCGTAATATTGTGCAAGCCCGTAATCTACTTCACCTAGTTGAAATTCAGCTCTGAGGTTATCCAGCTCGGCGAGTTTGGCTTCTGCTTTTGAAGTCTGCCCGCTTTTTCGGTAGGCTATGGCGAGCATAGCGTGATAGTCGATAAGACCGGGGTAGTTTTCCAGGAGTCTTTCCAAAAGTATCGCGGCATCCTGATAATTCTCTCTATAAAAGAGACTTTCCGCAAAGAGATAAACCGAGTCATCCGGAACAGAACGAATACCAGCATCGGCAGAGTTTATGATCTTATCGAGGTAGATATTGGCCATATCATTTTTACCTGCCCATATAAGGTCCTTGGCCGCACTTAGATGGATATCT
>JBDNAQ010000300.1:0-3496 GCA_039768345.1 Flavobacteriaceae bacterium | reverse complement strand
CAGGTGAAGTCGGATCTAAGGGAGATAAAGGAGAAACTGGGGAACAAGGAATTCAGGGCCCTCAGGGTGAGAAGGGCGACAAGGGTGAAAAAGGTGACAAGGGAGAACCAGGCAGGGATGGTATAGCCGGACTTAAAGGGGTAATCGGTGCAATCGGACCTATGGGACCGCAAGGATCTAAAGGGGATACGGGAGAAACCGGACCAGCAGGGGCTGATGGGGCAATGGGACCGCAAGGTGAAAAAGGTGATAGAGGTGAAAAAGGCGACACCGGGGAAACCGGTGCTGCAGGACCCAAAGGAGAGATTGGCGACATAGGGCCCATTGGACCTCAAGGGCCAAAAGGAGACAAAGGTGATCCGGGAGAACAGGGGCCTCAGGGAGAAAAAGGTGATAAAGGCGATCAGGGTGAACAAGGGCCTCAGGGGATACCTGGCTGGGATCTGACTACAACAAATATTACCCAGGCAGCAGAGGCAAGAACATATGACATCAATAATCAAAACCTTGGGTTTATCAATGGGAATATAGGGATACAAACTGCCAACCCTTCTTCAGCCTTACACGTTGGAGGTACCATCGCAGCACCTATAAGAATAACAAGAGAGAATGCCACCCTCGGTGAAAACGATTTTACCCTGGTGCTTAAGGCCGCAAATCTGGTGATTACACTACCTGTTGCAAGTACCTGTCCTGGCAGGATATATGCCATCAAAAATATCAGTAATGGAAACTGTACCACCAAAACTCAATATATATGCAACCGGGGTAGCCGAATGAACCAGATAAAGAGAAACAAAGCAGTATGGCTTCAAAGCGATGGTGCGCAATGGCAACAGATTAACATACAATAACATGCGATTATTTCATTTGATTATAATAGCTCTATTTTTTTGTCAACCATCTGTTTCTCAAAGTGTTGTGCGAAATGTGGGGAATCTAAAATTACACCAGAAAGGATCATTAGGATTTCATACCGACCTGATCAATGATGGGTCTTTTGATCGAAATCTGGGTCTGATTGGGTTTTATAAAGCGGATGACGGCCTGCTTATATCGGGAGCTTTTAGTCCGACATTCCACAATTTTGAGGTTGCCGTTGAAGATCATTTATACCTGGAAGTGCCTGTCTACATTGAAAACTCGCTGCACTTCATCTATGGCAGCATAATATCGAAACGCAACAATAAAAGTATTTACACAAAATTTAAAGAGCAATCCAACTACCAGGGGGAGTCGCAGCTTACTAAAATCGATGGTTATGTAGCAGTTGAAGGCCAGAAAGACTTCCTGTTTCCGGTAGGTCAGGGCGATTTTCTCAAGCCGCTGCATCTTAAATTCATCGATGACTTATTTTTTGCCAGATGCGGTTATTTTAAGGAAAATCCGGACTTTCCACGAAGCCTTGCTTCTGAAATGGACACCTCCAAGCGAGATCCGAGTCTGTCTGCCATCAGTAATCGAGAATTCTGGCATTTAAGTACTTCCGGTCGGATACAACTCACCTTAAGCTGGGATTCAGAATCGAATATATCCGCATCCGCTGAGGATGTCTCGAGTATAGTTGTATCGGGATGGAGCAAACATGAAAAAATATGGATAAATCTTGGGAATGCCTCCTTTGAGGGCGATTTGGACCAGGGCCGGGTTACCTCCAATATCTTTAATGCTAACGACTTCGAATACTTCTCCCACGGCTTCCTGTTCAACTCAAAATCCAATGAACCCGGTAATTATGCCCTGTCGCCAAACGGAGACGGAATTAATGATTATTTCTCCCTCGCTATCATCGATCAGTCTCCCAATAACGATTTAAAAGTTTATAACCGGGCCGGACAACTGGTGTTTGAAAAGTCTAACTATAAGGACGAATTCCGAGGTATTGGGAATAGGAACATTTTGATTAATACTCACCTGCCAGATGGTGTCTATTTCTACTTGCTGGAGCTAAAAGATATCAATAAAAAATACCAGGGATATTTTTACCTGACAACCGAATAACCGATGCTAATTTCACTCGTAGATCAATCTCTAAAATACTTCTGGTTAAAAGCAGTTATGGGTGGATTTCGCTTTCTGCCTTGGTATGTTCAATAGATTATTATTATGGCAAACCGGGTATAAACAGTGAGATTATCGGATTATTATTAAGGTCCGGATAAATACTTGATGAGACTATAAATCAGATCGTTCAAAGACCATAAATGTCGTTCTTTAGCGAAGACATCCTTTTTTACAACACATCCAGACCACTTCACAACATATTTTTACCCTTCCTGTTCATATATGGTAATTTTACCTGAATTTGATTTTGTGGCCCAAATATTACCCCGATGAACTTAAATAAACTTTTCTTTGGCCTCTTCTTGTTCGCCCTCACCTCTGGTTTTGCCCAGGTGAAGATAGGCGATAATCCAAACACCATAGATCCGGCATCTATAGTTGAATTGGAAAGCACTGATAAGGCATTTGTGTTAACCCGGGTTTCCGATATCCAAATGCAGCGTATTACCCCCCTGCGTGGTGCCCTGGTCTACAATACCGATACACAATGTGTTCATTATTTCGATGGTTCGAACTGGAGTAATCTCTGCGAAGGCGGAACATCCGGTTTTACATTGATCAATAATGGGAATGGCACCTATACACTTTCGGATGGCAAGGGAATGTCGGTGATCCTGAATACTGCTCCAGAAACCGTGACCACTATTGTGGACAACATGGATGGTTCTTTTACTTACACCAATGAGTCGGGTACTGCTACAACAATCACCAGTAACAACTCCGACGATCAAAACCTTACAGGAGCTAGCCTAAATACCTCAACCAACCAACTACAAATAGACATTGAAGACGGTGCTTCTGTTTCTGCAGATCTTTCAACTCTGGATCAATCAGCCGCTGTCGCAACCAACACAGCCACTTTAACTGCACATATTGCTGCTGATCTTGATCAGGACCCTGATAACGAATACAATTCTGGTATTGCTCTCAGTGGCACCTCCATCGAAGTAATCGACGCCGGAGGAACGCTCTCTCAGGATCTGGACGGTACTTTTGCCACCGATGTGGAGCTCGCAGCCTTAAGTGTAGATGATGCTGACGCCGACCCGCTTAACGAACTTAACACAGGGATCGCCCTTTCAGGAACTTCAATTGAGGTAACAGATGCCGGCGGAACTTTATCTCAGGATCTGGATGGTACTTTCGCTACCGATGCGGAGCTTGCTGCGCTTAGTGTTGATGATGCCGATGCTGATCCGCTAAACGAACTCAATACAGGAATCGCGCTTAGCGGTACTTCCATAGAAGTGACCGATGCCGGCGGAACACTTTCTCAGGATCTGGATGGTACTTTTGCCACGGATGCGGAACTCGCTGCCTTAAGCGTAGATGATGCGGATGCGGATCCGCTAAACGAACTCAATACAGGAATCGCGCTTAGCGGTACTTCCATAGAAGTGACCGATGCCGGCGGAACTTTGTCTCAGGATCT
>JBDNAQ010000038.1:0-3429 GCA_039768345.1 Flavobacteriaceae bacterium | reverse complement strand
TCATCGCTGGTCACCATCTTCATCCTGTATTCTTTAAAGTGCGGTATACCCCTGAAATAATTGGTATAATGCCGTCGGGTTTCAAAGACACCGAGCTTCTCCCCTTTCCAATCGATGGCCATCTGCAGGTGTTGCCGCGCGGCTTCCACCCGCTGGGCCATGCCGGGGGGCGTTAGTTTATCCCCGGTTTTCAAAAAATGTTTTACTTCATTGAAAAACCACGGGTTTCCAATGCTGGCCCTGCCTATCATGGCGCCATCAAGACCATAGTCATCGCGCATGCTCTTAGCGGCTTCGGGGGAATCTATATCCCCATTGCCAAATACGGGAATATGCATACGGGCGTTGTTCTTTACATCGGCTATAGGTGCCCAATCGGCCTTGCCCTTATACATCTGTACCCTTGTACGGCCATGGATAGCGATAGCCTGGCAGCCTACATCCTGCAAGCGCTCGGCTACCTCCACAATTTTAATCGAGTTATGATCCCAGCCCAGCCGTGTTTTTACCGTTACCGGCAGATCGGTATGCTCTACCATCGCCTTGGTAAGGGATACCATTTTATCGATGTCCTTAAGGATTCCTGCCCCGGCTCCTTTGGAAACCACCTTCTTTACCGGGCAGCCGAAGTTGATGTCGATGATATCAGGATTCGATTTTTCCACGATCTCCACAGACCGCAGCATAGAATCGAGGTTCGCCCCGAAGATCTGGATCCCTACCGGGCGTTCCTTTTCGTAGATATCGAGTTTCATCACGCTTTTGGCAGCATCGCGGATCAGGCCCTCAGAGGAGATAAATTCCGTGTACACCACATCGGCGCCGTGCTCTTTGCATAAGGCGCGGAAAGGCGGATCGCTCACATCCTCCATAGGTGCGAGGAGAAGCGGGAAGTCGGGTAATATTATAGATCCGATCTTTGGCATTGGATTCGAAATTCGGATCACAAAATTACTAATTACGTTGCAAATGGGTATATATCACTCATCTTCGATACGTTGGCGTTCACTTTTGCTGAGGTTACGCTTATTATCTGAAAGGCCATAGTTTCCAAAATTATAGGTAAATCCCAGTCGGACGAACTGAGTTTCAGGGGTCGAAAGATTAGAGTTGTCCTGATTGTAGTAACGTGAAGTATAACGCGGGTTTACTCGCCCCAAAACGTCTTCGGCCATGAGGGAAATCACCGCTTTTTTATTCCAGAGCGATTTCTTCAATCCAAGATTGAGGTTGATCGATTCGTCTAGTTTAAACGACCCAACAAGGAACCGGTTAAAATAGGTGAAGGCCAGCTCTCCGGTAAGGCTTTTATCTTTATTCAGGGTCAGGTAGTTGGCCAGGTAGACATAGAACCCGCTTACCTGGTTAGTATAAAATTCCTCTGTGCTTTCTTCGGCTATAAAGGTTTCATCTTCATAAAAGAAAGATGTATACGCATAGAGGTACCATGGTGGCAGCAGGGTCTTGCTCATAGTGAGGTCTATTCCATAGGAAATACTTTCCAGGACATTCTGGGGAGACTGCCTCAGTAGCTGGTTCTCGTTATCCTGAAAGGTGAGCCTGCTGATGTAATTGCCGTTATCTCTGTAGTAGAAGTCGAAGAAATAAGTGTCTTTAAAAGTATAGTTCAGGTTAAAATTATGGCTGAAGTTGGGCATGAGTGCGGGGTTCCCTTCCCTGAAATTGTTTTCATTGAGGAAGTACCTGAACGGATTGAGATCCCTGTAATTTGGTCTTCTCAGTTTACGGCTATAGTCTAAAGAAATGCTGTGGTCTTCATGTATCCGGTGTAAAAGATAGAGGCTGGGAAACAATTCAAAATAATTCTGTTTCCCAATACTATCGAGGGTTACCGATAGTGTATTAACGTTGGTCTGCTCTCCTCTGAGACCTAGTTTCAAGGACCATTTCTCCCAATTCCTCGAATATTCTCCATAGGCAGCCAATACGGTCTCCTCGTATTGAAATATATCGGATAGCGCAACATCGAAGGGTGGCTCGTTGCCGTTCACATCAAAAAAGTCGATCTGATTATCCGATTGGATATACGATATCTTGGCCCCGGTTTCCACCCGGCCCGAGCCTGCGGCTAAACTAAAGTCTAGCTGGCTTGTGATAATATCGATCTGCTGTTCGGCATCTGTGGAAAAGTCAAAATTCCGGATAAAGGCCCCGGCGGGGTCGAAGTAGTCACTAGAACCTGCCTGATCCTGTGATTCATCGTAAAAAGTATAATGGACGTTGGCCCGTAATTTGCTGCCTTTTTCGTTCAGGTCTCTTTCGTAATTGAGGTCGAGCCCCAGGTTTAAAAAATCATTCCCGAGGGTGGTGATGGTGTTCAGGGTTGAGTCCAGTGTGCCTGTTGGGTTTCGCATTTCGGTAAAGACCACGTTCTCTATGCTTTTGTTGGGCGAATATGTGAGGTTAGTGGTGAGGCCAAAGCGGTTTTTTTCATCCAGGTCATAGTCAACTATAAAGTTGGCCTGCTGTGCCTGAGATCTGGTGGTTCTGTCGAGCTGAGTATCCCAGCGCGCAAATACTTCATCCAGGTCGTTTATATAGTTGATCTCGCTTTCAACATCCCTGAAATCTTTTCTGGGGCTGATGGTATAATTCCCGAAGAGATTCCATTTGTTGCTTTTATAATAGTGGCTGGTGCCAAGGCCGAATTTGGCGAATATCGCCTGAGTATAATTAGCCTGTACGCTGCCTTTATAGCCCGGAACTACGTTCCTGGTAGTGATAATATTGAGGATAGGACCCCCTTCTGCATCGTATCGGGCAGGCGGATTGTTGATGACTTCGACTGATGATATAGCCGCGCCCGGGAGGCTTTCCAGAAGGTTTCTTATTTCAGCCTGCGAAAGCTGAACTTTCCTGTCGTTCAGGTAAACTGTAGCCAACTGCCCGCGAATCTCGAGCTGTCCCTGGGTATTGATCACCCCCGGGGTATTCCTGAGTATATCCCATGAGTTCCCCTGAGACACTACCGAATTCTCAACGTTGAATACAATCCGGTCTGTTTTGCGCTCTACAGTAGGCTGCCCTGCCGTGACCACCACCTCATCGAGCCATACCTGATCTTCTTCCATAAACAGTGCGCCGATACGTACATCGTTCTGCACATCCAGAGGTATGAGTCTGGACATATTTCCAAAATAGCGTGCCTGGAGATAGTATAAGCCAGGTTTGATCTCTGAGAAGAGAAAGCGGCCGTTTTCATCGGCAGATGAACCTTTAATCTGGCTGCTGTCGCTTACCGTAAGTAAAACCACATTGGCAAAAGCCATTGCCTTTCCGTTTCTATCTTTAACCGTTCCGGCCAACTCAACAGTTTGAGTCCATAGAAACAAAGGCATCAGGAGGCAAAAAAAGAGTGGTAATTGCTTCACAGATTCAGGGTTGGTTCCCAAATCTATGAAAATATCT
>JBDNAQ010000299.1:0-5742 GCA_039768345.1 Flavobacteriaceae bacterium | reverse complement strand
GCTGGTTGGTGGCTTTCTTTTTCTTTCTTCGTTTTCTGAAATAGTCAAGACCGATCAGCAGGGCCAGTCCTACCAGAAAATGTCTGAAATATGACCGGGGTTCCCCATCTCCACCTACAGTGGTAAATATTCTATCCCATCGCGGGCGCCAGTTGGCAATACCGTCATTGAAATTGTCGAAACTCAACCAGATAAATACCGGTTTACCCACGATATGATTTTCGGGGACATAACCCCAGGTTCTGCTATCTTCCGAATGATGCCGGTTATCGCCCATCATCCAGTAATAATCCTGCTCAAAGGTATAGGTATCGGTCACCTGACCATTTATACTTATCTGATTCCCATTAACGCTGACATCCTTTCCTTCATAGTCCCTGATGATCTTCTTGTATAGCGGAAGGGTTTTGGTATTTAAAGAGACCCTGTCTCCCTCCGCGGGCAGATAAATAGGTCCGAAGTTATCGTTGTTCCAGCTATATGCCGGATGATGTGGAAAAATATTGTATCCTTTATTCCCTTCTGGCTGAATTTGCATGACCACCGAATCGATAGCGCTGTTGTTTCTGAGTGCATCGGCCATCTCATAGGTAAGCGGTAGCATTCTCAAACGATCGCTCACTTCCCTCAACGAGAGTCCTGCCTTGCGGATCACCTTCATGGGGATCCCTGCCGCCTCTGTAATGATCTCCAGTTCGCCACGTTCATTAGGTCCGCCGCCTAGAATATAAGGGCTTATGGCATTTACCTGTGCCTGGTTCATAGGTGCCGAGAGGTAAGTGCGGTTAAATTCGTTCGCCCCCACAGTCCGCAGTAATCGCGAGGAGACTCCTTTTTGTGCATATACTTTGTAATCGTACTGTGGTTTTGCTCTGTCGGAAAGCTGAAGTTCCTTGCCGTTGATATAGACCACGCCATTTATGACCTCCAGCGAATCTCCTGGTACACCAACACATCGCTTTACATAGTTCGATTTTTTGTCGATGGGTTTTTTAACCCCTTTTTCCTTTTTAAAGAAAACACGAACGGTATCTGCCGGCCAACTAAAAACCACAATGTCGTTTTTCTTGACCTTTTGAAACCCTGGCAAACGGAAATATGGTAACTGCGGTTTATTCAGATACGATCTTATCCCCAGTAATGGAAGTGTATCATGGACCATTGGGGCCGCCACCGTTGTCATCGGAGCGCGGGCGCCAAAGTGAAATTTACTGACAAACAGAAGATCGCCGATACGTAAAGTACGTTCCAGCGAACCGGTAGGAATTACATAGGGCTGCATGAAGTAGGTATGGACCAGGGTAGCCGCAACCACCGCAAAAACGATCGAGCTCACCCATTCACCAAGCGCAGTCCGGGGATGCAGGTTTCGATCTTCTACATACTCAAGCTCGAGTGCATAGCTCACATAAAAAATATAGAAGCCGAGTGTTAGGATAACCAGCCATGTTTCGAGAAGCGAATTCCGGCCAAAACTGCGGATGGTCTCTACCCATATTACCGGGAACATCAACAGATTGATAATGGGAATGAATAAGAGTATTACCCACCATTTAGGCCTGCCGATGATCTCCATCAGAACAATAGCATTATAGATAGGGATTGCAGCTTCCCAGCCTTTCCTTCCGGCCTTGACGTAGAGTTTCCACGTGGCTGCAAAATGGATAATTTGGACGATTAAGATGAATATGATCCACTCAGTGCTGTTCATAGATAATTGGAATTAGTATACTCCCTGGTTAATTGTTCTCTATTGTTATACGACAAAACCTTACGAATGTTACGTTTGTTAACCCAGGTTTAACACATCTTTCATGCTGAATACACCTGTTTTACCTCTTAACCACTCTGCGGCGATTACAGCCCCAAGGGCAAAGCCGTCTCTGTTATGTGCTGTATGTCTAATCTCAAGTTCGTCTATCGGACTGGTATAACGCACACTGTGTGTGCCCGGCACCTCGCCAGCTCTTTTGGAATGTATTGGGATTGTGTTCCCGGAACCTTCGTTTAGCTTCCATTCACTGTAGAAGGAGTCTGAAATAATATCTTCTGCCAGTGTAATGGCCGTCCCGCTTGGAGCATCCACCTTGTGAATATGATGAATTTCCTCGATATCCACCTTGTATTCTTTACGGTGATTCATGAGTTGAGCCAGATAGGTGTTCAACGCAAAAAAAATATTAACGCCCAGGCTAAAGTTTGAAGCATACAATAATGCGCCTTCTTTTTTACTGCATACCTCTGTAACCTCTTCCAATCTTTCCAGCCAACCGGTAGTACCCGAGACTACTGGAATTCCATTTTCCAGGCATTCCAGAATGTTGTCCGCGGCAATCTCAGGACTGCTAAAATCAATAGCGAGCTCAACCTGGCTGTAATCGATTGCAGGACGATCAATGTCTTTGATGGCTACAATTCTATGCTGTCTTTCTACTGCGATCTTTTCTATCAGCTTGCCCATTCTACCATAACCTAATAAAGCGACATTCATAGATCAGAATTTAACAATTATCGCCAGACCATACTGTGGATCAGTGGTGATCGGGTTGTATTCCAAATAGGGTTTTATATCCATGGAGAGGTTTTGGTCTACATTAAACTGTTTCAGGTGTGCATCTACATTGGCATCAACGATATTGAGAACATAGAGCCCAATGGTAATGGCCAGCGCCAGGTCACGATCGGTCTGGGCGCGCTCCTGAGCATTCTGCAGGGCATCATCGGAAACAAAAGGACTTCCCGGCACAATTTGACCATTATTGTTAGGGTAAAACTCGTCATCGGTAAAACCGGCTTTCCTTCTTTTGAAGGCGTCCCTGAACCTATTATATTCATTGTTGTTGAAGGTATAGGCATATATGCCGAGCCCTAAAGCCCCCCAGACGATGGGAATTTTCCAATAGCGCTTGTTGTAAGCCTGTCCCAGACCGGGAAGAATGGCCGAATAAAAAGCTGCCTTGCTGGGTGCCAGCGGGTTTACCTCTTTTCTCTTTACTGTTCCGGCTATAATGATCCCTTCTTGCTCCACACTGCTCGCAACAGAGTCGATTTCGGAAGCCGGAACTTCCGTTTCCTGGGCCGAAGCGCAAAATATGAATATTGTAAAGGCCCCGAAGAGTAGGAGGGCTTTAATCACCTGTGATGAGTTTTTTTATACGTCGGAATTCTTCCTTTGATCTGAAAGGTATGCGCAGCGCACCTTTTCCATCTTCCGAAGCTTTAACCTCTACTTCGGTACTTAGGTATTCCTTTATCTCGAGAGAACTATCTCTGAAGAATGCAGGTACATCAGTGGAAGTTCTTTTTGAAGGCTTTGGACTGCTTCCATGCTGATGAAAACTTCGCACAGCCTGTTCCGTTTCACGAACAGACCATTGGTTGGCCAGTATCTTTTCATAAAGATCGAGCTGGTCCGTTTTGTTTTCTATGTTGACCAGGGCCCGGCCATGCCCCATCGTGATGAATCCATCGCGCATCCCAGTTTGAATGATAGGATCCAATCGTAATAATCTCAGATAGTTGGTTATCGTAGATCTTTTTTTACCTATACGCCCGCTGAGTTTTTCCTGGGTCAGTTTGATCTCTTCGATCAGTCGCTGATAGGAAAGTGCGATTTCGATAGGGTCAAGATCCTGTCTTTGTATGTTTTCCACCAGGGCCATTTCGAGTGTTTCCTGGTCATTGGCGATACGGATGTAGGCTGGAATAGTTTTCAGTCCAATTAGTCTGGAAGCTCTGTATCTCCTTTCCCCGGAAACCAGCTGGTATTGGTTAAAATCCATCTTCCTGACCGTGATAGGCTGAATAAGCCCCAGCTCTTTAATCGAGGATGCGAGTTCTTTCAGGGCTTCATCGTTGAAATTAGAACGTGGTTGGAATGGGTTAACCGAAATAGCATCCAAATCCAATTCCACAATATTGCCTACGACCTTGTCGGCGTTCTTATCCGCTACCGAACGAATATCATTCTCCGGATCTTTCAAAAGGGCAGACAGTCCTCTTCCTAACGCTTGTTTTTTAGTAGCCCTTGCCATTTCAAACTTTTTCCATGTTTTTTTTCAGAAGTTCATCGGCCATGTTCAAATAATTGACCGCCCCCTTGCTACTGGCATCGTATTTTATAATGCTCTCCCCATAACTCGGGGCTTCACCGAGCCTTACATTGCGCTGAATGATCGTATCGAATACCATATTGCTAAAATGCTTTCGCACTTCTTCCACCACCTGGTTGGATAGTCTTAGTCGGGAATCATACATCGTCAGCAGCATACCTTCGATATCGAGTTCAGAATTATGTATGCGCTGAACGCTCTTTATAGTATTCAGTAATTTACCCAGGCCTTCAAGAGCAAAATATTCACACTGAATGGGAATGATCACAGAATCTGCCGCGGTAAGTGCATTCAATGTCAGCAATCCTAATGAAGGTGCACAATCGATCAGGATAAAATCGTAATCATCCCTTAGCTCCTCGATAGCACGCTTCAGCATATATTCCCTATCGTCTTTATCCACCAATTCGATTTCTATGGCGACCAGATCGATATGTGACGGGATCAGATCTACATTTGGAGAGGAGGTTTTTATTATCGTTTCCCTGGCATTTAAAGTATGTTCCAGTAACTGATAAGTACCCTTCTCAATCTGATCCACATCAATACCCAGTCCTGAGGTGGCATTGGCCTGCGGATCCGCATCGATCAATAGTACGCTTTTCTCCAAAACACCTAGTGAGGCAGCCAGGTTCACGGTAGTGGTGGTTTTTCCCACTCCACCCTTTTGGTTAGCAATAGCAATGATTTTGCCCATTTTAAAGTAAGTTAGGCGTTAAAAATACGATTATTTACCTTGCTATAAAATGTAATTTGTTAACAGGAAGTGAATAAGTTTTCCGTAAAAAGTAAAACGGGCTTAAGACATAAGGAGTTAGAAGATGATGTACTGGTCTCCACCTCGATTAAGCACCAACGACTTTAACAAGTGTCCCAATAGACCGTACTATATCTAAGCAGCCACTATCATTATTTGGACTCAGTTCATCAGGACTTCTAAAATCTCGATGGCGGCTTCGCTGATCTTTGTTCCAGGACCGAAAACAGCCAGCGCCCCGGAGTCGAATAAAAATTGATAGTCTTGCTTGGGGATCACCCCGCCTACAATCACCATTATATCTTCCCGGCCATAGTCTTTAAGGGCCTCGATGACCTGTGGCACCAGGGTTTTATGACCTGCCGCCAGGGAGGAAACCCCCAGGATATGTACATCGTTTTCGACTGCCTGTTTCGCGGCTTCTTCTGGGGTTTGGAAAAGGGGTCCGATATCTACGTCGAAACCGAGATCCGCATAACCCGTAGCCACTACCTTGGCTCCCCGGTCATGTCCGTCCTGTCCCATCTTAGCGATCATGATCCGTGGACGACGTCCTTCCTGTTCCGCAAAACGGTCGGCCATCTCACGGGCCTTCTTAAAGGCCTTATCTTCTTTAATCGCTTTAGAATACACGCCGGTAAATGATTGTATTTTTGCTTTGTACCTGCCAAAGACCTGTTCCAGGGCGTCACTAATCTCCCCAAGGCTGGCTCGGGCACGAGCAGCTTCCACTGCCAAAGCTAATAAATTGTCATCTGATGTACAGGCATTCGAATTGGCTTTCTTTTTGGCCGCTTGTGTAAGTTTTTGCAGGGCTTGTGCAAGTTGTTCCGGATTTCTATTGGCCCTGAGTGCATTCAAACGATCGATTTG
>JBDNAQ010000298.1:0-5215 GCA_039768345.1 Flavobacteriaceae bacterium | reverse complement strand
TCAATTATTAATCAATCCTTGTGTTTCTATCCACGGAGCGCCTGCTGCCTTAAGATCGGCTTCCAGGGCTGGAAAATCGCTTTCTACAATAGATTTTAAGGATGATTTTATGCTCTTAAGTTGACCTTTAGAAGCATTTAAAGTTGTCTTATGCATTTCGGTTGGACCATAGGTACTGCTTGCCAGTGCGGCTTTTCCGATAAATTCGGCTCTGCCAGGACTTGGATCGTTCTTCTCCCCTACGTCGGCCTTGGCCTTATTCCCGTTCAACTCACTGTCTATTGCAAGAATTTTGGCTCTTGTCTCGTGTATTTTCTGGGTGAGCTGGTCTGATGGACTTGTAGCTCTCAGAAGTGCACGTTGCATAGCATCTACTTTCTTCTTGCTCTCTTTAAGCACAGTCTGGGTGGCCTTATAATCTTGTTGGAAGGCTTCCCATGAGGTCCTAAAGGCATTGATCTCCTCAGGCGTTGCACCTTCCAAAGCACCTTTAGCTAAAGGAATCACCTTAAACGATTTTGGTGCCCCAATCTGTTGCAGTTTCCCATCGGTCCACTTCTCGAGAGTGACGGTATAATCTCCCGGAGTAGCCATAACATTCAGATTAAAATAGTCTTCTCCCCCCTTAGGTGGGCTGAGGATCTCACCACTGCGATCGGCCACAGAAAGGTCCCAGGCGACACGATTAAAACCTTTTTTATTAGTTCCCTTAATCACATTTACAACTTTACCTTCGCTGTCTTTAACGGTTAACATGAATCCTGGCTTTTGTTCGGTCTTTTCGGCCTCCAGTGCATCCCATCCGGGAAAGGGAATGTTGTTTTTTCCTTTTTCCGATAATTTTCGCTGTGCTTCCAGGGAAGGAATCGAATCTTTCAGATAGTAGGTAAAGACTGCTCCAAATGGTGGATTATCTGCCTTGTACTGGTTACTGCCTTGTGCATAGACTTCGCTTTTAGGAACATACCAATAGGCGGGTTTTACATCGAACAAAGTAGCTTCCTGCTGCATATTGGCATTGGTGATGTCGCGTAATGGCGTGATGTCATCAAGAATAAAAAACCCTCTACCGAATGATGCAGCGACCAGGTCGTTCTCTCTTCTTTGTATGGTGATATCCCTGATCGAGATCGTTGGCATTCCGCCTTTGAGTTGTGTCCAGCTGCCGCCTCCATTTTTGGTCATATATACGCCATATTCCGTGGCGGCAAACATCAGATTGCGATCTATATGATCCTGTACCACTCTCCACGTAAGGAGTTTCTTGGGCAGATTAGAATTGATGGAGCTCCAGGTACGGCCCTTGTCTGCACTTTTTAGAATATAGGGTTTGTAATCGCCATATTTATGGTTGTCTAATACCAGATATACCGTATTGGCATCAAAGAGGTCGGCTCGTACATCATTTACAAAAGGTGTAGCAGGTACTCCTTTGATATTTCCAAGCTCCACTTTGCGCCAGTTGGCACCACCGTCTTCACTAACCTGCAGGATACCATCGTCTGTACCTGCATAAAGCAGGCCTTCCTGTACCGGAGATTCGGCCAGGGAAGTGATGGTATTATAGGTAGACATCGCCAGCACGTCCCATGCATTATCCCAACTTTGCTGAGCTCCCATAATTGGTAATGCGAGTCTTTCCTGGTTTCTTGTAAGGTCGGGAGATACTGTATTCCATGAATCCCCTCGATTTTCAGACTTCCAAACCCGTTGGGAGGCAAAATATAGTCGGGATGGTTTATGTGGGCTT
This sequence comes from Flavobacteriaceae bacterium, assembly GCA_039768345.1. GTDB lineage: Bacteria > Bacteroidota > Bacteroidia > Flavobacteriales > Flavobacteriaceae > JAHEJJ01. The sequence continues at coordinate 3,465 of JBDNAQ010000298.1, read as the reverse complement.
ACCAGAATCGGGGAATCCCAGTTCCAGCGTTCCGCCGGGTCATCCGGTGCAGGTTGTGGCTGAATATATACTGTTTCACGTGTAGTCTGATCTACTCTCCACAATACACCTTGCTGAAATTCACCATAGGTGATATCGGGGTTGCCAGGTTCTGTGGCCGACTGGTGTCCATCTGCAGAGAGGGTTACCCACCAGTCCGAATTATAGATCCCGCCGCTCTTTCTTGTGCGTGAGGGTCCACCGTGTGAACCGTTGTCTTGCGTACCGCCATAGATATGATAGAAAGGTAATGCGTCATCTACGGCAACCTTGTAGTACTGGATCACCGGCAGATTGGATACATATTTCCAATTCTTGGTATGATCAAAGCTTTCATAGAGTCCGCCGTCTGTTCCGAAGAGAACATAGTTTGGGTCGGACGCCCTGAAAGCCATAGCATGACTATCCACATGCTTTCTTTTCTCATTCATTCGAACAAAGGTCTTGCCATGGTCTTCAGAGATCATGACATAGTTGTTCATAAGGTATAATCTCCCATCCTTATGTGGGGAAGCATAAAGTTCCTGGTAGTAATGAGGACCTGTTCCTCCGGATACCGTATTAGACATCTTTTTCCAGGATTGCCCTCCGTTGGAAGACATAAAAAGACCGCCCTGGCGTCTTTCCATCTCGATGGCTGCGTAGATGATATCAGGATTGTTATGATTCATGGCCAGTCCTATTTTACCCAGACGTTCTTTAGGTATGCCCGTAGAGAGCTTGTTCCAATTTAAACCTCCGTCGGTACTTTTATATAAAGCGGTTCCGGGTCCGCCTCCTAAATAAGCGGCCACGGTACGGTGGCGCTGCCAGGTAGCGGCATAAAGCACGTCTGGGTTACGAGGATCGATCAGAAGATCTGTTGCACCTGTCCATTCGTTCTCACCCGCCAGGGTTTTGATCCAGGAAATTCCGCCGTCTTCAGATTTATAAACACCGCGTTCTCCTCCTTTGCTCCAAAGAGGACCTTGGACCGCTGCCCATATGATATTCGGATCAGCAGGGTGAACGATGATTTTGGAGATGTGCTCAGACATTTTAAGTCCTTTGTTTTCCCACGTCTTTCCGTCATCATGACTCACATAGATTCCATCTCCGAATCCTACGTGCCGTCCGCCGACGTTCTCTCCAGTCCCAACCCAGATGGTCCTGGGATTATTTGGGTCGAGGGTAATGCATCCTATGGAATAGGAAGTTTGCTTGTCAAAAATGGGCTTCCAGGTTGTAGCTGAGTTTGTGGTTTTCCACACACCGCCAGATCCGACAGCCACATACCATGTATTTTCATTTTCAGGATGAATCGCAATATCTGCGATACGTCCGGAGGTAAGAGCCGGACCTACGTTCCTGAATTTTAAACCGCTGTAGGGGTTTTGATCTTTTTCTTGTGCCAGCCCCGAAAGAGCTGTGCTGAATGCTAATAAAAACAGTAAAACTTTTGGTAGTTGTGATTTCATAGAAGTTAGTGAATTTTAATCGCGTGAATGTAACTAAAATCCTCTTACAGATAAGTTAAGAAATACTAAAAAAAGCGCATGATTTAAGTGAAAAGTGAAAAGTGATAAGTTGTAAATCCTGACAAGTTATACTTCGTCAGGGTGAAAAGTTGAAAAGTGGGATGTGGGGTGATGGGAGTTGGATGTTGGAAGTTGGAAGATGGAAGTTGGAAGTTGGATGTTGGAAGATGGGGTAAAAGTAAAAGTTGTCGTAGCGTAGCGGAGATCCCTGCCCGATGGCAAGGCGGGCTGACCGAATGAAATGGGCGTCAGGGGAAGTTGAAAGTGGGATGTGGGGTGATGGGAGTTTCAACCTAGCGATGACCCTTTAGAATGTGGAACGCAATCCTTTAAGGAAAAAGAATAATCACTGTTCTCCAATAACTAATCCCCAATCCCCAAATAATTAGTCTGAGAATCCTCTACGGTCGTGAAAGACGGCTTATGAACCGCTCACATTGCCAGACTACATAGGTTGAATCTTGGGCTTTAACTTCTTATATAATTTGAGCTGATGGGAATTCAGGATCGAAGCCATCTTTGTTGTTTCCTCATTGGAAATGGCGGAGAGCGCAGATTTTTGGGCGTCCGGGGCCATGGCTTTATTTTCAATTTCATTCCGTTTCAAAAGGTACATCGAAATGGTATGGTGAAAGTCGGTGACCTGTTCAATGGTGAGTTCCAGATCTGCCTGATATTGATTCAGAACTTGTTGCGCTTTCTGATCGGCCTGGGCCTTGTTCATTTGCTGAGCGCTAACAGAGGTACACAGCAGAACCAATGCGCCGATAAATAATGTGGTAATTTTTTTCATGGTATTTATTTTTTGCTTCAATATCGACACAAAATACAATATTTATGCCGCAATTGTGAAATCCAATTATTTTCTGTCATTGATGAACTCAATGGGATGCTTATCTTTGCCGACTATGATCATCTGGATTAGCTTTTTACTCCTCATTTTCTTTTTCCTAGCCGTAGATCTTGGCATATTAAATAAAAAGGATCATGTGATCAGGACCCGTGAAGCCGCGATGTGGACAAGCTTATGGGTGAGCATTGCCCTGGGTTTTAGTTTTGTGATATATTGGCTTTTCTCTTCCGGTCTTATCGACAATCCTACAGAGCTCGACCCTTCCGGAGCGGTTTTAAAATACATCACAGGCTACCTCATCGAATTGTCGCTGAGTATTGATAATGTTTTTGTCATTGCGATTATATTTCAAGCCTTTGCCATACCTCCAATATATCAGCATCGGGTTCTTTTTTGGGGTATTCTTGGGGCTATAGTATTTAGGGCGTTGATGATTCTCTTCGGCATAACGCTTATCAACCAATTCGAGTGGATCATTTATGTTTTTGGCGCTTTTCTAATCTATACGGCCTATAAAATGTTTCGTTCGGAAAATATCGAATATGATCCAAAGAACTCCTTTGTGTTCAGGCAGGTAAAGAAGATTTATCCGCTGACCACTCAAATAAAGGGCAACAAATTCTTTATACGAAGAATGGGAGTAAATGCCGCCACTCCCCTGTTTGTGGCTTTGATCGTTATCGAAATTACCGACATACTATTTGCATTCGACAGTATACCCGCTATCCTGGCCATCACCGCAGACCCCTTTCTGGTTTTTAGTTCTAATATAATGGCAATTTTAGGCCTGCGTTCAATGTATTTTCTGGTCAGCAGGATGCTGGCCAAATTCCGTTATATTCATTATAGTCTGGCCGTGATTCTGGGCTTTGTGGGCGTTAAGATGCTAAGTGCCCATTACTGGCATATTGAAGAGTGGGTCTCTCTGGGTATTATCATTGTTTCCCTGGCTACCGGTATCGCAGCCTCCTTGCTTATTCCTGAAAAAAATCAGGATTCATAGGCAGTCTAACAATGCATTTTAGCCATGCCTATATATTCCATCACTTTCACCTC
>JBDNAQ010000297.1:0-3333 GCA_039768345.1 Flavobacteriaceae bacterium | reverse complement strand
TATCCAGATGATCTGCATCTACCCTGGCAAACGTTATATTTTCTTTTGAGGTCTCAAGTTTCTGCAGCAAATGTGTCACAATAGGACTATCTAATAGAAGTACTTCGAAGCCCTTGGCTTTAGCCGCCTCGATATAGCTGTGCTGTTCCTCTTTATCGGAAGCATAGAGAATAACCAGTTTGTCGTCCTTATCGGTCTGAAGGTCTTTTATCTTCTCCGATAACTCCTCAAAGGTTAAATATTGACCATCAACTGTAGGGTAGAGGGCAAATTTCTCGGCCTTTTCAAAGAATTTTTCCTCCGAAAGCATACCGTATTCGATCACTATCTTGATGTCGTTCCATTTCTGTTCGAAATCTTCCCTGTTGTTCTTAAAAAGGGAACTGAGTTTATCGGCCACCTTTCGGGTAATGTAGGAAGAGATCTTTTTCACCGCCGCATCGGCTTGAAGATAAGAGCGTGATACATTAAGAGGAATATCTGGAGAATCGATCACCCCACGGAGCATAGTGAGAAACTCAGGGACTATATTTTCCACATTATCTGTTATGAATACCTGGTTTTGATAGAGTTGGATTCTGTCTTTCTGAACGTTGAGATCATTTGTCAACTTGGGGAAGTATAAAATTCCTGTAAGGTTAAACGGATAATCAACGTTTAAATGGATGTGAAAGAGCGGTTCTTCGAACTGCATCGGGTATAGTTCGCGGTAAAATGCACTATAGTCTTCGTCTTTCAGCTTGGCGGGTTTCCGTGTCCAGGCCGGTGTGGGATTATTGATAATATCGTCTACTTCCCTGGTAGGTGCTGGTTCATCTTCTTTGGCCCCTTCTGGCTTGGGCAGCGTTTCCGTCCGCATTCCGAATTTAATCGGTATCGGCATAAACTTGTTATACTTCTGCAGCAACTCCCTTATACGACCTTCTTCCAGGAATTCGGTAGAGTCATCGGCTATATGAAGGATGATCTCCGTACCGTGTGTCTCCTTTGTCCCCTTTTTCAGGCTGAATTTAGGTGTACCGTCACAAGACCAGTGGACTGCAGCTTCGTCTTTGTAACTCTTACTTATGATTTCGACCTTTTCGGCCACCATAAAAGAGGAATAGAAACCAAGACCAAAATGGCCAATGATGCCCGAATCTTTGTCGGCATCCTTATATTTTTCAAGGAATTCCTCTGCACCTGAGAAGGCAACCTCATTGATATACTTCTTGATCTCCTCTGAAGTCATCCCGATACCCTGGTCTATGATATGAAGTTTTTTCCCTTCTTTATCAATCTTTACCTCGATCAGGGGTTCTTCTATATCGATCTTGACCTCTCCGATTGAAACAAGGTGTTTGAGTTTCAGGGTAGCGTCGGTAGCATTGGATATCAATTCCCGTAAAAAGATCTCATGATCGCTGTAAAGGAACTTTTTTATCAGTGGAAAAATATTCTCCACCGAAACATTGATCTTACCTGTAGCCATAGAATTTACATTTTAGTTTACCTAGGGTTCAGGACAAAAAAAATACCAGACTCATCATAAATGACAAACTGGCATGAATCTGGCAAAAAGATATGGGAAACAAAAACTTTAACAAAAGTTTTTGTTTAATAATATAGTATATATATTAAACATTAGTTATATTTGTTTTGTGATTGCGATAGCCTTAATTGCTATGAAAAAGGTTATTTTAAATTTGTAATCAGTTTGTTTATTAATTGGTTAGGTTGTTTGAAAACGTGCTTTCCCCGAAAGCACGTTTTTTTATGTTTTATTTTCTTTTTTAATTAACATTATTATGTTTATTAAAGAGTAAATTTGCTTAAACAATAAGTATTATTATCATGACAGCTAAAAACCGGCAAAAAACGGACATGAAAACAGACCTTATCAATCGATACATGAACTATGTGTTAGAGCAAGGTCATCCACCCCGCAATATTTATAAGTTTTGTAAAGAAGGCAAGATTAAGGAAGAAGAGTTTTATGCTTATTTTGGTTCCTTTAAGGGACTGCAACAGGCGGTCTGGGAAGAGTTTTATAACAACACCATTGTACTTCTTAATAAGAATAAAGAGTATAAAGATTTCAATAGCAAGGATAAGCTGCTTTCGTTCTTCTACACATTCTTCGAATTATTAACGGCCAACCGCAGTTATGTGCTCTCAATGGCCGATCATGGCGGATTTAGAGAAAAGTCTTCCGAATACAAAACACTGCGAAAAAAGATCAGATCGTTTGCCGAGGATCTTATAGCTGCCGACAATGAAGAGATAAGCTCGAAATTATTACAACGCAATACTAAAATATTTGCCGAAGGAGCCTGGTGGCATTTTATGTTCTTGTTTAAATTTTGGACAGAGGACAATTCACCGGGTTTTGAAAGAACAGATATGGCTATTGAGAAATCCGTCAATACGGTATATGATCTTTTCGATAATACTCCTTTGGAAAATCTCTTGGACTTCGGAAAATTTCTTGTTAAAGAGGGCTTGTCCTGATCTCTTCACCTTTAGTCAATCCCTATGAAAACAATTGATAGCATACCGACCGGAAAAATCGAAAGAGCTGGTAAACTTGTCCGGACCGGAGTAAAAGTGGGTGGTAACTATGTTAAGTATTACAGTAAAAAACTGGTGAATCCTGAATGGAATAAAGAGGAGCTCAACGAAAATAATGCTCGGGATATCTACAACGGCCTTAAAACCTTAAAAGGAAGCGCCTTAAAAGTAGCCCAAATGCTGAGTATGGAGAAGAACTTATTGCCCAGGGCTTATGTGGAAAAGTTTTCGTTGGCACAATTTTCTGTCCCTCCGCTTTCTGCTCCTCTGGTCCGCAAAACCTTTAAAAAGTATTTCAAGCAATATCCCGAGGAAATCTTCGATCGGTTCGAACAGAACTCTGTAAACGCAGCCAGCATCGGCCAGGTCCATAAAGCGAAAAAGAATGGAAAAACACTTGCCGTCAAAATTCAATATCCGGGTGTGGCCCAAAGCATCACGTCCGACTTAGCCATAGTTAAGCCCATAGCGCTTAAAATGTTCAATCTTAAGGGACAAGACACCGATAAATATTTTAAGGAGGTCGAGGCTAAACTACTGGAGGAAACCGACTACCGTCTTGAGATCAGAAGGAGTATCGAGATTTCGGAATCATGCGGTAATATCCCCCGTTTGAAATTTCCGGATTACTATAAAGAACTATCCTGCGAGAGGATCATTACCATGGACTGGATGGATGGTGTTCACCTGAGTGATTTTACTTCCTCTGATTTTGACTCTGACCTGGCGCAGGATCTCGGTCAGACCCTTTGGGACTTCTACATGTTACAGATGCATGGATTA
>JBDNAQ010000296.1:0-2871 GCA_039768345.1 Flavobacteriaceae bacterium | reverse complement strand
TTTTATTCCTGCGGGCCGATAAATTCACCAGATTTAACCATTGTTTACAATATTATTGGTAAGCGTGCGTCACGTACTCCTTAAAGCTATTTCAAAAGGAATTTACTCGTCTGCTGCTGATTCCTCTATGGTTTGAGGAGGGGCTTCTCCTAGCTGTGCTTCTGATTCACTATTTACTATAACCGGCTGCGGTAAGGACGACTTAAATGCATCCCATCCGCTTTGGTCTCCCGAATCTGTATTGCATCCATATTCTTTAGCTTCATTATTGATGTCTTTTATGCGTGATGCGGAGTCTGGGTGATCACTGAGGAATTCCGGAATATCCCCGTCCTGCCCCGCACCAACCAGTTTATCAAAAAACCCGGCAGCTCCGTTACAGGCATAATCTGTGTCTTTTAGATAGACGACAGAATACCGGTCAGCATCGGCCTCCTGATCCCTGGAATAATTAAGAGTTAACATATCCTTCAAAATTTTGGCCTTGATAAGCCCGGAAAGACCCACGCCCCGGACCAGGAGAAAATCCATAATTCCATCCCTGCCATATTCTTTCTGAAGCCTTATAGCTGAATGTCTTAACTCTGCATGTGCGATCTCATGGCCCAATACTCCGGCAAGATCGTCTGCACGATCCAGGTAATGGATCAGTCCTGTATAGACATAAACATAGCCCCCAGGAGTACAGAAAGCATTCAGTACATCATCTCGATGAATGATCTGCACACTGTCATATTTGAATATATCGGCATATTGAACCTCCGGAGATGCGGCAATCTTGTTCACCATATTCTGCATAAAGGCGTAGGCTTCAGGATAGTCTCCCCTCAAGAGAATTGGATATTCAATGGAGTCCTGGCTAATAGAGGCGACAGACTGCCGTCCGATTTCCACATCATAGGCCGATTCGAAGACAGGTTCATCTGCGATAAAACCAAAATATATGAAAATGGGAAGTCCAATAATCAGTATAACCAATATGATCTTTCGAAGAGATTTAAATATTTTTTTTATCATTTGAATTAAAATAATGCTATTGATTTTTGGTTTCGGTGTCCATCTTCTGAAATGGATATATCACTTTCCAATCTTTCTTCATATCAATGACAGTCCAACCCTTTGCATGTGCTTCATCGAGTCCCTTGTCTAGCTTACCAATATGGGATTCCCGGTCATAGGCCCATTCTCTTTCCGCATCGGTGTGATGCAAATAGAGCATAAAGCTGGGTAGTTCATTAGAATCTGTATACTGCAACATTTCGAGGTCTCCATCTGAATTCCCAGAAGCAAAAATGGGTCTTTTGCCAATATGCTGATGAATCCCGATGGGCTTGCCCTCATGATCATCGACAAAATTAATTTCTGGAATTTTGCGTATAACAGCATCTCCATCTTTATATTCGAAGGTTGCCTTGACACTACTTCCAACAATTTGATCGGTGGGGATCCCATAGGCCTCTGGCGCCCATACCCGCAGAAAATCGATACCTCCCCCTGAAACGATAAAAGTTTTAAAATCATTGGCACGTAAATAGGCCAATAATTCCAACATAGGCTGGTACACCATATGATGATAGGGTTCATTAAATCTCGGATGCTTACTTGTTTCCAACCAGGCGGCAGAAGTGGCGTTAAACTCTTCGGTGGTCATCCCAGTATGGCTTGCCATAACCAACTGCAGCAAACCTTTTTTCCCAGATGCTATCAACGCCTCTTTATCATCTTCAATGACCGCCTTATAGGGCTGTGTAGTCTTCCATTCTGGATGGTCTTCAGCCATGGCTTTGATACGTTCCATTGCAAAAATCAATTGGAAATAAAGCGGTTGCTCAGACCAGAGGTTCCCATCGTTGTCAAAGGTGGCGATGCGATCCTCTACAGCCACGAATTCGGCACTTTCCGGATTAGTCACTTTTTCCACAAAGTTCACGATAGCCTCCTTGGTAGCCCCTTTGTTCCATGAGGGTAAGGGATCAGATTCCTGTATTTCGGTAGCTGCGGGGGCCTCGCCCATTTCTGTCCCCTGTTTGCAGCTTATATAAAAGCCGGAGAACAATAAAACAATAAAGAAATTTCGTAATGTTTTCATAAGATAAATGGTTTTAATTTTATTCTCCTGACATCGGGCAGAATTAAGGGTCCAATTAATAAAATATAGAAATACCCCTGGTCATCATTTTATGATATCTACTTTGTTTTAGAGGTTAGTACCCAGTATACGTCCAAAAATTGTCTCACTTGAAACCAGGAAAACCGGAAATTGAATTGAGTTGTGCTTCACAAAAATATGCCGGGACGGAATAGTTAAATCTTACCATCCTTTCCCGGCATATAGCCGTGACAGATTAAATCAATTTTTTATTTAGATCCTCCTGAATTTTTCATTTGCTCCATCACCTGGTCAATACTAAAACTCGCAGGTTTTTGCCTTGGGGGGAATTCTTTAAACGACTCCAGGAAGTTACCCACATATACTTGTGCAGGAACCAGCAGGAAAATACGGTCGATCATCCAGTCGTAATAAGTGTTTGATGTCACGTGTGCACGTTCGTAAGGATCCCTTCTTAGATTCGTAATAAGAGGTACGCGTAGGGGAGTCCAGGGCTCTATCCATGCCCTGAGTGTGTTGTACTCCTTTTGTTCCATAAAGATCAGCTTCCAGTCGTCATATCTCAGCGCCGTAAGTTCACCTGTGTCCGAGAAGTAGAAAATCTCATGTCTCGGTCCTTTTTCCTGCTGACCTAAAAGATGTGGCAAGAAATTGTAACCATCCAGATGGACCTTAAAAGTTCTACCAATAGCCTTAACGTTGCCCTGCTTTAGTTTTTCCTTTATGTTGGAATCTCCAGCAGCTGCCAATAATGTAGGCAT
>JBDNAQ010000295.1:0-5000 GCA_039768345.1 Flavobacteriaceae bacterium | reverse complement strand
GGTTGACTATACCAAATGTACATTAGCAATAAGAATCCAATTGCGATGAATACTAGGACCCACGATGTTATTCGAAAATATTTTTCTTCTCCATTACCTTTGTCAAGTTCTTCGACTAATTCATCATTTTTTAATGAAAGTGGATCCACGGTATCACTGACGTAAGAGTCCTCTTCAGGCACAGTACTCAGTAGATCCTCTGACTTATCCCGGGAGTTCTCCATATCACTTGTCGGAGTATTGCTCTTTTCTATTTTACGGTTTTCTACGAAAGTTTGCATTTCTGGCGAATCCATGAGATTCATTGCTTTTTCCATGGCTATTGCATTATTACTAGCTAAAATGACTATATCGCATTGCTCCGCAGCTTCTGAATAACGTCCAAGTTCCTTAAACGCATTTGCCAAATTCACTCTTGCTGCATCATTATTAGAATCCAATCCCAAAGCCAGAGTGTATTGCTCAACAGCTGCATTAAGATCACCTGAAAGTTTTAAAGCAAAACCATAATTTCTATGTATTTCGGAATTCATCGGCTCAAGTTCAACTGCTTTTCTGAAGTGTTCCAAACTGCTGGTAAGATCACCCTTTTGGGAAAGAGCTCCAGCTAGATTTTGATGAATATTACCATTGTTCGGATCTAACGCCATGGCCTTATTGAAGTTATGGATAGCTCCATCAAAATCCGATGATTCAAAACATTCTATACCATTGGACATATAATATTCTGAAGAATGAGCAACGTCGGCCTCTTGAAATTTAGGATAGTGAAAAGGTGATTTGTCATTCTCGCAGGAGCGGCAGTACCAGAAACGCTTTTGCCCTGATGCAATTGATTCTCTGATGAACTTGATTTTTCCTGGGCCTTCTTGCTTTTTCTCTTCCAACCATTCTGCGTCCCAGGAAGACTGAAAGTGCATAACGAGATCAATTCTTGTCTTAGGCAGCCCGTCTGATATCACTACGGTCATCGCTCCAGCACCTTGTACATCCTCCATAGTCGTAATAGATGAGTCTTCACCTATTTTATAAATGTTGCCACAAAGTTGGCATGTAAGTGTTAGCTTTTCCATTTGTTTGTTTCTACTAGTTCAAAAATTTTTATCATAAGGATTCTATCTTAGAGTTTCAGTACAACCTTTATTTAGACTATAAAGAATTGGATCATGACTTTTTAAAAGACAGCCTCCGTATGTATGGTTTATTGATCCTCATCCCCGCCAATATCCTTCTCAGGTCCAAGTGAATCAGTTGAGTTTCTTTGCTTAAAACGTTTGTTGATGATCCGAGGTTCGAATCCACCCTGAAGTTTTTCTGAGTACAGGCACTGTTTAAGTTCGTGCCGAATTCTCTTATCGCTTTTCGAGGCGATAAACAGGAAGATTATAAACAGAAGTATGACCAGTAACATAGCCCCGATAGCGATATATCCCAGTTCCGGATGGTCCGATGCACCGAACCATAAGCCTGCACCACCTAGTATCCCCAATAAAATAAAGGGCAGATACGAGGCTATATGATCGTTTAAATGGGTTCTTACACACAGGTGTGCCAGCCAGGGCCCGGAGATGCCGTTTTCGCATTCTATCTTTGCCAGCTGGTTTCGTATACCTGTAAAGGCCGATTGATAATGCCAGTCTACCAGAAACAGGGATATCGAAAATAGCAGAAGCGAGATACTCACCATTAAAATCGCATATGGTAGTTGCGCCTCGTCTTTTTCGAAGTCTACCATTAAAACGGAAAGTCCGGCTACCCCCACCACCAAAACATGCTGAGCCAATGTTCTGACCCGCATCGTCAGGTTACTGTAATTACGGCAGCTTAAAGAGCCTTCCTCGTAGGCCTTCATCAACCAGTCCTTATTTTTTTGAGACGCTTCCATTTCCGGTAAACCAAAAATTATGAATTGCTATACGCTTAGGCCAATCGGTAGTAGTATCAGTATTCCCAATATACCAATCACAAACCAGGCGGTAACCGTCAGGGCGACGGCACCCCCTATTGCTATTAGTATGGCTTTGTTCAAGTTCGATTCTGTCTGCTTGCGTATTAGCAAAACTGCCGAACGTAACCATAGAAAAATAGACCCAATAAAGAGTAAGGGAATGATCAAGGAAAAAACTGAATTATTCAATATCCGATTAGGTAACAGGTTGGCCATAAGCACCGCAATGCCCAGCGGTGCAGCGATTAGAAAGAAGTAGTTGCTGGCCAATAACCAGTACAACTCCCCCCCGCTCTTCTTCTTCATTTGATCCACTACTTTCCGGCCCAGCTTTTCCAGCAGCCAGATACTGAGAAAGAGCAAAGGCAGAAGAAGTGCAACCTGAACCCCGATAATCCCCAGATCGCCTCCATCAAGCTTTCCTGTGGCAAAACCTATAAACAGCATGATCAATATGGGCAGGCAAAGATATAATCCACAAAGGCGCCAGAAATAACCCTGACTTGTCGATTTGCCAAAATCAACTGAGAATTCACCCGGTGTTTTGATACTGCGATAAAAAATATTCCATACGGAAGCGCTGTTTGTGGTCATATTCTTGTCTTAGGTTGTTATTTATCAATCCTGCTATCAAAGCGGGAATCACTCATATTCACATTTACAAACCCCTTTCTTAGTGCCCAGCCATACCGTGCCATCTTCCGAGACATGTGTCAGCATAATGGAATTAGAGGGTAGTTTGTTGTTCTTATCAAAATGTTCCCATTTACCGTCTTTATAGCGCATAACGCCATTGCCCCTGGGTAGTGCCCAAACACCACCGTGCTTATCGTCAAAAAAGCGTACGACCCTTGTAATATCCTTATTAAGGGTTTCATTCTCCCCATCACGGATGATCAATCCCTTCAGGGTTGGGATCCAATGGCGGTTTTCTGCATCTATATAGCTGTTCCCAAAAACGACCTTGAGTTTTTCCTGTTGCCATTCACTTTCACCATCAAAGGTGTATAATCCATTGGTGGTACTCATCAATATCTTTCCATCGGGGGTCTCTATAAATCCATAAGGGTGATTTTCCATAGAGGGCAAACCATTTTTTCTATCAAAACTTCGCCATGTTTGCCCGTCGTATTTTGCAATCCTGGCCGGTGCACCTAACCAAAGATGGTTATTGCTATCTATAAATTTGGCCGTGAGCCAGCCCCTGCTGAAATCAAAGTCCTCGTTGTCTTTTTTAATCGAATGAAAGGCCCCATCTTCAAAATAATAGATCCCGAAATCTGCGATGAAGAAAAGCTTCCCTGTCTCATCCTCATAAAAATCCTTAACAAAATGGCAATCGCTACAAGGCATCTCTTTTTGCCGATAGTCTGTCCACTCCCCTGTTTCTTTTGACAGCCTCAACAACGCTCCCTTTGCAAATGGGCCGCTCTTTTCAGCCCCGGGATTGACAGAGGAAACGCCAAGCCAGAAATCACCATTAGGTGCTTCGTAAATTTCTGTTACCACCGGGGCTTTGATACCCATTTCCTTTGTATTCATTGGCTTCCATTCCTCCCCATCATAAATTACCACTCCGCCCTGATACAATTGTCCTGTGGCATAACCGTCATAGAAAACGTCGGGCGATCCGGTACCTATCCAAATCCGGTTTTTGCTGTCAACCAGATATGAGCCAATCGTATTCTTAAGAAGCTCATCTTTTTTATTGAGGATGTCCCATTCCCCATCCCTATAGATGTTTATACCCTTCTGGGTAATAAACCAGGTTGAACCATCAATATATTCGAAAACACCCAGGGTGATTTTACTGTCCATCAGCAATTCTGCCTTGTCGGTATAACAGGTCCATGTCTCCTGCCCTATAGCATGATACGAGAAGAACCATAAACCCATAAATATCAGGAATATAGCTTTCATTTTGATTGGAAATTAGACTAACTAAATTACAAAATAGGATTGGTAATTGAAAGGCATATCACCGCAAACCGTCTACCACCAGTTGCCTGCCCCACTCAAATAATGAGTCCAAGTCCATAGACCGGATTTAGTGGACTCCCCGGCAATTCCCTTCCAGGGTGACTTGAATTCTATCAATTTCAGTAGCGCCAGGGGGCAATTCTCCCATTTCTAAACCTATATAATCATTGGCAGCCTTCCATTTTGCAATGGTCTCGCTAAAAAAATGAGAAGCCGCAGCATCTGTTTCGTAGACAAATAGATCATAGGATTCGCCCTGGTCACCACCAAATCGGGTCACCACCTGCCAGTTTCCTTTTTCTTTATATGAGGTATTGGTGTAGTCTGACTGCGGATAGTACTTTTTATCTGAAGGTTTTAGCAGCACCCAAATATCTTTATTATGCGTTTCGGGATAAACACCCATGGTTAGAATACGGCATTTTACGGCATCCCCATCAACCGGAGATATTACCTGCACCTGTTCCACCGGATATTCAACCTGTAATTTGTTACCGGTATCGTACATTTCCACATAGGCTAATGGATTCATAGATCCGTAGCCATAACCTCCATAAAACAATAGCACCATCCCTGCAATACCTAATGCTATTCTAATACTGGCATTCTTTTTATAAAGTATTGCGATTAATAAACAGATTCCACCTGTAATAATTGATAAAATAATACTTGTTTGCATCTCAACTCAATTTATTCAGTAAACACTTACTCTAAAACACGGACTCTCTAATATAAGCAAATTTAGGGCATTTCGTTATTAAAACCATTCATGAATTGAGCACGACAGAACATCTTTTAATTCCGGTATTGTTTGTAATCAAGGGAACGGAAACATATATAGGAAAACCAGTCCTGCAGTACAATCCAGCCATTGATAGTTGAACCGAAATCGGCAATAACCTTTAAGTTCAGGTGATAATATGGAAAGCCATAATGAACACTGCCAACCTAATTATTATTTTTACAATAAGCTGTTAAAAATTATATTTTACCTCACATTCTTTTGTTTATACTTTATTGGCTATTATTATTTCTTTGAAACATAGAAAAAAATGAACAAATACCTATTGAT
>JBDNAQ010000294.1:0-2581 GCA_039768345.1 Flavobacteriaceae bacterium | reverse complement strand
GGCACCCCCAGGCAAATGTCTTCCAAGCCATATTCTCCGTCCAGCATCACAGAACAGGGAAACATTTTTTGAAGGTCACAGCCTATGGCCTGTACCAAGGCCGAAACTGCAGCGCCAGGCGCGTACCAGGCACTTGTTCCCAGTAATTTCGTTAAAGTAGCCCCTCCTACTTTGGTGTCTTCCACCACTTGTTGAAGGCGGTCACCAGATATGAATTCTGAAACTTTTATACTATTCCGGGTAGCATGTTTGGCTAATGGGATCATCCCGGTATCGCTATGCGCGCCTACAACCATTCCGTCGATATCTGAAATCGGAGCTTCAAGTGCCTCGGCCAGACGATATTTAAATCGTGCGCTGTCTAATGCCCCTCCCATACCTATGATTCTGTTCTTGGGAATATTGGTGATCTTATGAACCAGATACGTCATGGTGTCCATTGGGTTGCTTACCACAATCAGGATCGTATTAGGTGAATGCTCCAAAAGACTTTCGGCCACACTCTTAACAATACCCGCATTGATCCCGATAAGTTCTTCCCTGGTCATTCCTGGTTTTCTTGGAATACCTGAAGTGATCACCGCAATATCGCTATTGGCAGTTTTCGAATAGTCTCCGGTGGTCCCAGTGATCTTTGTATCAAAACCGTTTAAAGAAGCCGTTTGCATCAGGTCCATGGCCTTACCCTCGGCAAAACCTTCTTTGATGTCTAATAAAACCACTTCGGAAGCAAAATCTTTGATGGCGATGTACTCTGCACAACTGGCACCTACAGCACCCGCCCCAACTACAGTAATTTTCATATTTGTTCTATTTATTTTAATGATGGATAAGCCCGCCAAAATTACTGAATTTTAGCTGAAAAAATGCTCGTTTGGACGCATATAATCATTAAAAATAAGCTTCTATTCAGCGGATGATATGTTAAAAAAGAACGCACTTCAACGAAGATTTCATCTTATAAGTGCAGTACATCGAAAATTGGCAATAGTTAGGTTTAGATAAGCGTTAATGAAAATACCCAAATCAAAAGTTACTAAAATTGAAAAAGCTCATATGTTTATTGGCCATTATTGCCATAATTTCAGCGAGTAATTGTTCGAGGATCCCGGAAAATAACGATCCTATTATCGGTATCTGGAATCGAGTTGAACTCAATGCTCAGGAGAATATTACCCATCAGGAATGGATTTTTAATGACGCCTACCTGGGTAGGTATCACCTTTATATCGATAATAGCCTGGAGTTAAAAACCGATTTTAGCTGGTCTCAGGAAAAAGGTATGTATACCATTTCCTATCCCGGAACTGAAATGACCGACGATGTAGTGAGTATGAAGATGGAGCAAAGCGTCGAAGTTCTAGAGGACAATCAAGGAAAAATCCTTGCCCAGCGAGAGTAGCCCCTTAATTTTTCCATATATTGTTAAAGCAGCCTTTGTAATGAAGGCTGCTTTTTTTTTGAACTATTCGGGTTTACCTGAAACCGAAATTGATACCGAACGAGAGATTATTAAACTCTCCCAGGGTATAGTCGGCATTAAGTCTGAAAAACCCGAGTTTCAGTTTTGCGCCTATATTGCCCACCACACCACTGGCCTTAGTACTTACACTGAAAGGATCGATATAGGTTTCCTGTATGGGGCCTGATTGTACGGTATAGGTTCCAAGCACATCGGTATCCGACTTACCACTGAGGTATCCCAGTCCGCCATAAAAATTGATCACCGGAAGCCGTGTGGAGACCACAGCCTGAAATACCCAGGAATTGATAGCCATTTCAAAGCGCTGGTCCGATCCAGCAATAAAATTTGAATCGGTAAGATCATATTTTCCATCAAAACGAGTATAGCCGATGACCCCTGAGATCGCTATAGGAAGTACCTTATCAGCCGGTAAATGTTTGGTGAATTCGTGTTGGAGGCCAAATCCATAAAATGAAATTTTGGCATCACTCGTATTGATAGGTGGTAAAAACCGCACCTTAACTTCGGTGGCCTTAATCAGCCCTACACTGGCCTGAATATAGCCTGATGGAAGAAAGGACAACCCTTCACTGGCCAGGCCTGAAGGAAGCTCAAATTCCTCACGGAGCAGCCCGGTTTCGTCTTCCACAAAAACCCGGACACCTTCTATATCTCCCAGGGCTGTGGAAACAGCTTTGGATGGACTACCGTCTACAAATTGCAGATTTTCATAATCCGCTGTGTTGAGCTCAAATTGTTTTTTGTCTTCCTTATTGTTAAAAAATGTAAGATTACCAATCAGCGAGATCTCGAAACCTCCCAACGGTTTGGCATCGGCCGTGTTGTACCAACTACCAGACACCCCATAGATTATTCCTTCAGAGGCAGGGGCAAGATAGTCGTCTGTAAATCTCTGGGCGTCTTCTATTCCGGCCAGTAAGAGGTCGTCTAGACCGCCCTGTGCAGAAACAGAACCCAAACAAGTGAAAAATAAGGCAAATAGTATACGTTTCATCACAATAAATTTGCCTAAAACTAAAAAACCCCGACACGAATGTCAGGATTTTGTTGTGAAATGCGATTTCTTATGCATCAATGTTCGCATAAACAGCATTT
>JBDNAQ010000293.1:0-2667 GCA_039768345.1 Flavobacteriaceae bacterium | reverse complement strand
TGGGATTTACAACTTGAAGAAATTGAGGATTCTGGAATGTTCGAAATTCTTGAATCGCAAAAGATCGAAGCCAATGCACATTTTGGGAAGTTTATCGAACGTAACTATACCTCCTGGTTTGCCCAGGAAGATGGGCCCGTAATGTCGCATACTCTCTTTCGGAAAATGGTTTTACCTGAACTGGATAAGGGCCCGACACTGATGGTAGTAATCGATAATCTCAGGTATGATCAATGGTTCGCTTTCGAAGATACGCTAAACACATTTTACAAGAAAAGGCGTGAAACCCCATATTATAGTATTTTACCCACGGCCACCCAATACGCAAGAAATGCTATATTCTCGGGGCTTATGCCGCTGGATATGGAAAAAAAATATCCCCAATGGTGGAAAAATGACACAGATGAAGGCGGCAAGAATTTGTACGAAGACAAGTTCCTGGGAGCACAGATAGAGCGCCTGGGATTAGATATCCAATGGGAATATCATAAGATCAGCAGTTTAAAACAGGGAAAACATCTTTCCCAGAATTTTAAAACACAAAAGGATAATGACCTGACGGTGATCGTTTACAATTTCGTAGATATATTATCCCATTCCAAAACCGAAATGGAAGTTATTAAGGAGCTGGCCTCTAATGATAAAGCCTATAGATCGCTTACCCTGAGCTGGTTCAAAAATTCTCCGCTGCTTGAAATCATCCAACAGGCACAATCATTAGGCCTCAGATTGATAATTACAACAGATCATGGGACCATCAATGTAAAACAACCTTCAAAAGTAATTGGCGATCGTGAAACCAGTCTGAACCTGAGATATAAAACTGGCCGTAGCCTCACCTACGAGGACAAAGATGTTCTGGAAGCAAGGAAACCTGCTGAAATTCACCTGCCATCAATAACCATGAGCAGTTCATATATCTTCGCCAAGAATGATCTTTTCTTTGCTTATCCGAATAATTACAACCACTATGTGAGTTACTATCGTAATACTTATCAGCATGGCGGTGTGTCTCTGGAAGAAATGATAATCCCCTTTATAGTCCTCGATCCGAGATAGTGTATGGTGATTATTTATTCCGAAGATCAGATCGATAAAATTGCCGAAAAGATCCTTTCGACAGTGACCAGTAAAACCCTCTTGTTCTATGGTTCGATGGGTGCCGGAAAGACGACACTCATAAAAGCCATGGTTAATGCGCTGGGAGGTGGCCAGCAGGGTAATAGCCCAACTTTTAGCATCGTAAATGAATACAGCTCAAAAGAAGGGAAATTACTGGGGTACCACTTTGATTTTTATCGTCTTGAAGATGAAGTTGAGGCACTTGATCTTGGCCTGGAAGATTATTTATCTCAAGATGCCTGGGTTTTTATGGAATGGCCGGAAAAAATAACCTCCTTTTTACCAGCGGACGCAGAAGTAATTCTGATCGACATCATAGATGTGGAAACACGTAAAATAATATTGAACCCTAAGGCAGAATAAAAATTCAGAAGTATGAAGAGGAAAGACAATTATGAAAAATGGACTTCCGAACAATTGACCAGACAAGTTAAGAACCTCAAGCTGACTACAGGATTGCTGGCGGGAATACTCCTTCTTCTGTTTGCTATCACCATATACAACACCATAAAAGAAGGACAGTTTGATCCTTTGATGATCTCCCCTATTGCGCTTTCTATTATAATCCCGCTAAATATTAAACGGATGAGGGAAATAAAAGTAGAGATCCAACGGCGGGAGAAAGAATAATGATCCGGATTCCACTTTGCTGAACAGGTTGCGGACCCTTTATTTATAATCCCGGCGCAACGAAATTATTTGCTTTTTCTAAGATCCATAAACGACACCAACACTAATACCGTACCTAAAATAAGTTTATAAACAATATACCCGGTTTTAGATACCTCTATTCCTAAAAATATCTCGTACGAAACCCTGGAGGTAAAGCCGAATAGCAACGCCAGTGCAGAAATCAAAATGATAAGCCCAAGGGCCAAAAAGAGGTAATTTAGAACCTTTCTCATATTTTAAGGATTATAAAGTACTATCAACAGGATAATGAACTGCACCATGATGCCAAACAAGGTACAGTTCACTATCAACCTCACTCTATTTTATGAATTTAAGTAGCTTTCCGACGCCAAAAACAGTAATGGCTACTTCTATGAGGTCTCCTACCAGAACACCCGCATGATAGGCCGAACCATCGTGGCCGCCATTGATCGAGGCTAGTTCTGAGATTTCTAATTCTTTATACATTTTAAATCTTTTTATACATTATTAATCATTCTAACTTAGCAGGCTTGTAATCTTCCCTGTTCATTTCCACAAGGAGCTCAACCCGTCCACTACACCCCTGAAAAAGTCGTCCATAGCATGAGATCTGTACGCCAAACCACCAGGAGGTCCAAAACCACCGTTTACCGATCTGAGTTCCTCAGCATTGAGTTCTACCATTTCATTTGTCGGTATATTTTCCATCTTTTTTGAATTTAATTATGATTATAATTTTCTGAATTCAATGATCATTATCTTATCCGGACAATGCGAAGATAGAATGCAGCACTGCATAGGGCTTGCAGCTCTTGATATTTAAAAGTGTTTTTTAAAGTTTCTCTAAGACCGAAGTCATTTGATCACGGCGTTGAAGCACCGCTTCCCTGC
>JBDNAQ010000002.1:0-7593 GCA_039768345.1 Flavobacteriaceae bacterium | reverse complement strand
TCAAATCAATTACTTGGGTTTGGAGGGTTACGGTAGATGAGAATCCACCAGGACTCTACAAATTTTACAATAGAAGCCTTCTTATTTACATGGGAGTATTTAAAAAATATCAATATTAAAACCGCTGTAAGGACTTATAGTTTTAATTTTATTAAAATTATGCAAGAGAATGTCTGATATAAAAAATAAAGTTGTTTATATAACCGGCGGTTCAAAGGGGATTGGCTTAGGGATCGCACAGGTGTTGTTAGGCGCAGGGATGAGAGTCGCTATTAGCGGGAGATCAGAAAAATATTTGGCTGAAGCTGAGAAAATACTGGACAGTGATCATCTACTGGCCATTCGGTCCGATGTTACCAAGCCTCAGGACGAGCAGCAAGCCATTGCAAAAATACTCGAAAGCTGGGGCCAGATCGATGTGGTCATCGCCAATGCGGGGGTAGGACATTTTGCTGCGGTAGATGAGATGTCCATCGAGGACTGGAACCAGATGATCGACACCAATCTTAATGGGGTTTTCTATACTTTAAAGGCAGCTGTAGATGCTTTAAAAGCTTCGAAAGGATATTTTATGACTATCGCAAGCCTTGCTGGCACCAATTTTTTCCCCAAAGGAGCCGGCTATAACGCCACCAAATTCGGGCTGGTGGGATTCACGCAGGCAGCCATGCTCGATTTGCGAAAATATGATATAAAGGTCACCACCATTATGCCGGGCTCCGTCGCCACTTATTTTAACCACAACACTCCTTCGGAAAAAGACAACTGGAAAATTCAGCCAGAAGATATTGGTCAAATGGTTTTGGATCTATTGGAAATGCCGGCACGGTCTTTACCCAGTAAAATAGAAGTTCGGCCAACCAGGCCCGACCTCAAATAACTATTCTATCTCTTCAATAAAAGGTTTGGCAGGATCGCAGATCTCTTTTATTAATCTAAAAAGCTCTTTTTCAAAAAATTGAAGCCGATCCTTGTCGATTCCGCTATGTCGTTTTCGGGACCCTTTTTTCTCCAGGAGGGCGAAATCCAGATAACCCTGGCTGAGGTTCTTTAAAGAAATTACCCCTGCACTGAGTACAGGACTGTTTTCTGCATGGGTATACATATAGGCGTACGAAAGAACCTGAAATACTTTGTTATAGCGGCTGTCATCTAATAAATCTTCCCAGGATGAAAGACTCATGTCGGCCAATTGTACCCTGCCGGTCTTGTAGTCGATAATTCTCAACTCTCCGTCTACTTCATCGATCCGATCAAGCGTGCCTTTTAGATAAACCGGAAAAGTGATACCGGGGATACTCAGAGGTATTTTGATTTTTTTTTCCAGTTCAATGATTTTGATTTTTTTTCTGCTACAAGCCAGTATTTCGTGCTTAATAAAATTCTCAACAGTCCGAACCAGCACTTGAAAAACGATAAAATTCTTCCCGTGGTGGATAGACGACTCGGTATAAAATTGAGTGAAATAAGAAAGAACCACACGCCTGATTTCCGGCATTGTGGATTCTATGGTCTTTGGGTCGAGGGTTTGTCCCACAAAGGGTTTGAGAAGCGCTTCTAAGGAGTTGTGTATTATCGTACCAAAGGTATTGGGCGCGATAGTTTCATCAACTACCGTTGGTTCCTCAATCCTAAGCAAGGATCTTTTATAGAATTCCAGCGGGTTTCTTATATACTGGATCAGGGAAGTAGGCGAGAAGCCACGCCATGCCAGTTCCTGAATTGCATTCAAGGCCTCCCCACTTTTGTAGACCTCTTTGGCCGATGGCAGTCGGGTTGGCAGTTCCATTGTGGCAAGTCGGTCTTTTACAAATGGAGCGGTGTTCTTGTCGGTAGTCAATTGATGTATAAGTCGACTCTTTTCCCCTCCGAGGAGCGTATCTGGTTCCGTATTATATAGAATATAGACTTTTTTGGCTCGTTGTAATAATCGATAAAAGTGATAGGTATATACGGCATCTTTTTCCTTGTATGTTGGGAGCCCTAATTCTTTTTTTACATCATAGGGAATAAACGAATTCCCTTGTTTTCCGGCAGGAAGGATCCCTTCATTCACCGAGCTGATAATAACTGTTTCAAAATCGAGAACACGACTTTCCAGCATACCCATTATCTGAAGTCCTTCGAGGGGTTCTCCTTCAAAATCAATTGTCTGCTGGGCCATCAATTCATGGTAAAGCCCCTGTAATGCACGAATATCATCGATATAGGGAAACTCCCGATGCATTTCATCCAATTGTTGGAAAATAGAATAGAATCCAAAAAGTTGTTCTACTTCCAACCCACCGCGCATTTTCTTTTCTAGCTCATTTTTCAATCGGTCAATGATATGGAAACAGCTCTTTAGGAACTCGCCTACATGCAGGTTTGCAGGATTAAAAAGAGTATTATAGGCTTCCGGTATATATTCCTCAAGAAATTGATCTACAATATAGATCACATTCATTTGCCTCACCTTGGTCCGCAATCTTGAAAATCCATCTTTGTCAGGATCGGTTAACAACATATGCACATAGGGAAGAGACAAGAACCCAATAATTTTCTTATAGTGCCATCTATGATGATCGGGCTGAAGGAATAGATCAAAAAACTGATCAAATACCGCGGCCAGGGCTGAGTTCTTTAAGGGATAGCCCATCGTAATATTCGCTCTTTCGAGATGAGGAGGGAGAGAGTTTAAAAGAGGATTTAACAAGGATTCATCGGCAAGGACCAAAGCGGTCTTGTCGAGAGCGGGCGGGGAATTTTCTATAGTACTCGATAAGATCTGACCGATGTACTTCACCTGAGATACATTTTTTGGGACTCCGATGATCTCGATATTCTTTGGAGTAAGAAAGTATTTGCTGATTCCCTCTAATTCATTGTTTTGAAAATACTTCCAGTTCTTTTGGTGATGACGGATAAAAAAACCGGCATCGTGATGCGATTCATTGAGAAAGTAGAGGTCAATGTCCCAATAGATGACAGAACTGGTATTCTGAAGGATATTCTGTATTATTCTGGATTCTGCTTCATTGAGTGCATTAAAGCCAAGAAAAACATGTTTTAAATTTTTTGATGACGCCAGGTATAGTTCTAGGCGTTCATATGCTCTGCGGTATACCAACCCCTGATGCCCCCTTTTTTTTTCCTGCAAATAGTCGCTATAATGCTGATAAAGGGATTCGAGCTGCCCCCAGAATTTAATATAATCCTCTATTAACGGGGTCTTTTCTTTTTTAACGTACCAATGATTTAGCTCGGTAATATCTGAGAGGTAGGAGAATATCCTGTTATGGGGAATAAGGTACCGGTCTATTTCATCAAAGTCTGCCAGCAGGATCCTTGCCCATTTGTTGAATTCGTAAAATGATTCTTTATCGGCACCGGCGATATTTAAATGTGCCTTATATAAACAGAATAGTTGTTCTGGAAGTGTGGCATATGTCAGGCCCGACATCTCTTCTATAAACTGCTCAATGCTATATATTTTGGGGGCAAAAACGTTGCCTCTGGCCTTGCGCGAAATACTGTTTCTGAGATAAGTACCTGCACGTCTGCTGGGAAGCACAAATATGGTGTTCTCGAGATCCTGTATTCCGTCCCAAACGTCGGATAGTACCTGGTCTATAAATGACTGATGCATTATTAAAAATAAAAAAAGCTCCGCATTTGCGGAGCTTTCTTTTTGAGTTATTAGAGAATTGGAATCTCTATTCTTGAATCAGATTGATTTCCACCCTTCTGTTAGTTCTTCTTCCTTCTCTGGTATTGTTAGAGGCAATCGGTCTGTCTTCACCATAGCCTCTAGATTCCAGTCTGTCTGAAGCGATACCGCCTTCAATAAGGTAGTTTCTAACTGCTCCAGCTCTTTCCTCAGAAAGTGACTGGTTAAGCTTGGCGCTACCTACGCTATCTGTATGACCTTCGATGTTAAATCGTGCATACTTGTACTCATCCAAGATCAATATGATATTTTTAAGTACATCTGCAGATTGATCTTTGATAGTAGACTTACCAGTATCGAATAAGATCGTCTTAGCGTATTCGTTCAGAGACTTTCTTACACCTTCAGTAATCTCAGGACAACCTTGGTTGGCAACTGTACCTGGTACATCTGGGCAAAGATCATCTTTGTCTGGCACACCATCGCCGTCTTTATCTGGCCATGGGCAACCGTTGTTCTCGGCAGGACCAGCTACATCTGGACATTCATCATCAGGATCAGCTACACCGTCACCATCAGTATCGGCACATCCATTGAATTCAGCTAGACCAGGAACATCTGGACATTTATCATCGATATCTGGAATACCATCTCCGTCAGTGTCTGGACAACCGTTGAATTCTTTTGGTCCGGCTTCATTAGGACACCTGTCTTCTCTGTCTTCAATACCGTCGCCGTCAGAATCAGGACAACCGTTGAATACTTCAAGACCTGGTATTTCAGGACAAGCATCATCTTTGTCGTAGATCCCGTCGCCGTCAGTGTCTGTACCACCAAAGCGGATATTAAGACCAAATAGGTGTTGGAAGTGCTTTACACCATAATCTTCAAATGCGTGCTTATAACCGAACTGGGCGTTGAAACCAATATTCTCGCTGAACCACCAAGTGGCGCCAAGAGCTCCATTTACCGTTCCAAATCCAATTTCATCTACCCAGGTATATCCACCACCCACTTCAATATAAGGTTCAATTTTGGTGTTTTTTAGGATATTGTATTTGAGAAGACCGTCAATGGCATAGTAAGAAAGATTATCAACACTTACATCCCCCAAATTCTGGATTCGGTTTAAAGATCCTCTTGCACCAAATACAAAGTTATCTCCGATGTAACGTGAAACGTTCACATATGAAATGGAAGGAACAACATTCCAGTGATCATTAACATTGAAGAACTCTGAACCAAATGATCCGGTTGGATAATTCGCGCTGTTGTCATTGGTAGGATATACGTCAATCGCGTTAATACCGAAACCAATCATCCAGGGATTGTCTTCGTCCTGCGCTTGTACGTTGTTAAACCCTAAAACAAGTAGGCCAACAACTATTAATCTACTAAGCTGTTTCATGTTCAAAATTTTAAGTTTAAGTGTTTATCAGTCGCAAATGTAAGTTGTTAAATATTATTAACAAAATCAAATTCCTATTTTTTTAACGCATTTTAAGACTTTAAAAAAGAGCCCTAAATAATATTTAAGTCCTTGCCGACCTCAATAAATGCTTCGATGGCTCGGTTGAGATGTTCTTTTCTGTGCGCCGCAGATAATTGAACTCTTATCCTCGCTTTACCTTTGGGAACAACCGGATAAAAGAAACCAATCACATAAATGCCTTTTTTGAGCAGAGCGTCTGCCATTTTTTGAGATAGCTTAGCATCGTAGAGCATTACAGGGACAATTGCCGATTCACCCTCTATAATATCGAACCCGGCTTCTTTCATACCTTTTTTAAAGAACCGTGTGTTTTCCATTAATGTATCTTTCAGGCTATTGTCTTTAGCCAGCAGATCGAATACCTTAATGGAGGCGCCCACAATGGAGGGAGCGAGAGAATTGGAGAATAAATATGGTCTTGATCGCTGCCGGAGCATTTCTATGATTTCCTTATTACCAGTAGTATATCCTCCCATAGCACCGCCGAGCGCCTTGCCTAAAGTACCGGTAATGATATCAATCCGTCCTAGGACACCTTTTTCTTCCGGGGTTCCGATCCCGCTGCTTCCGATAAATCCTGTGGCATGACATTCATCGACCATCACCAGTGCATCGTAACGATCGGCCAAATCGCATATCTTGTCTAAAGGTGCCATCAGCCCATCCATTGAAAATACTCCATCGGTGACTATGATCTTAAAACGGGCACCATCCGCCCCGGCCTGTTGCAACTGGTGTTCAAGGTCTTCCATATCGGCGTTGGCATATCTGTACCGCTTAGCCTTACACAGTCTTACACCGTCGATTATAGAGGCATGGTTCAAAGCATCTGATATAATAGCATCCTCAGCCGTGAATAGGGGTTCGAACACCCCCCCATTAGCATCAAAGGCGGCTGCGTATAAGATGGTGTCTTCCGTTCCATAGAAATTGGCAATTTTTTGTTCGAGCTCCTTATGGATGTCTTGGGTGCCACAGATAAAACGGACCGACGACATCCCAAAACCCCTATGGTCAAGGGCAGATTTTGCTGCCTTGATCACCTCAGGGTGCGAAGAAAGCCCCAGATAATTATTGGCACAAAAGTTTATCACTTCCTCTCCTGTGGATATTGTTATCACCGCGTCCTGGGGTGAAGTAATGATCCTTTCTTCCTTAAAGAGCCCTGCTTCTTTGATGGCGTCCAATTCCGATTGTAAATGTTCCTTTATTTTTCCGTACATAACTATTGAATGTATTCTATATTTATCGTATCGTTAATATATACTACTATACTTTGAGCTAGCTCATATCCCATTTTTTCGAGCGCTTGTCCGTAGGAGAGCAATTGATCTTTGTGTTCTGCGGATCGGGCACCAGTCTTATAATCAATAATAGAAACCCGCCCGCCCTGAAATGTCAATCTGTCTGGCCGTAAAATTAATCCATTTTCAGTAATGATTTCCCGTTCATTCTTTACGGTCATGCCTTCCTGAAATAGAGGGTTTAATTCCGGATGTCGTACCAGTCTGAACAGTAGTTCCCGAAACTCGTCGATCTCTGCTGCCTTAATCGTTCCACTTTCCTCAAGATACAACAGGGAAGGCTCTATATCTTTCTCATATTCAATCAGGCTCATTATATAATGTATAAGCGTACCTTTTATTCGCGGATCTGCGTCCGTTTCATCCCAAAGAGCGCTTTTGATGACCATTTTTGGTATACTGGCTTCCTTGATCGAGTTTATATAGGGAATTATCTCCTGCAAGAGTGTGTCCCGACCTGTTTGCTTCGCCTCAAGATGACCGAAACTATATAATAGCTGATTATCGGTCCAACGGCCGGTCTCCATCAAAAAATACTTGAGCACTGTTGAATAAAGATTTTTTTTGTGCTCACCTCTGCTGTTGACCTCCCTTTCTGAGAAAATAAACAAACCATCTATGGCGCGGGTTAAGGCGACATAGAGCACATTAAAGGCGTCGAATTCCAATTTTTGCTGGTCTTCATTATATAATTCTTCGGACCGTTCGCCATACTGCTGCAGTTGTTTCTTCTTACTCAATAAAATCTCATTAAAACCGGTATTCTCATCAGGATCTACCGTGAACCAGAGCTTGGGATCCCGCTCCTCGTAAATATTGGAATTGGCATAAGGATAGATTACAATTGGAAATTCAAGCCCTTTAGACTTATGGATGGTCATGATCTTAATTGCATTGATGTTTTCGGGCGCTGTTATGCTCAATTTTTCCTTTTTCTTTTCCCAGTGGTCCAAGAATGTCCTAATTCCTATGCCCTGCATTTGTTCCACATGCAAGACCTCATCCATCAGGTAAGTAATAAAAGCATCTGAATGCCTGACCAGACCAAATTGGGTTATCGCTTCTTCCAGTCCGTCGTATATCGATAAATATTTCAATCGCTGAATATCGAATTCCCAGTTTTCCAAAAGCCAGAGGTCCAGGTTGGC
>JBDNAQ010000292.1:0-6852 GCA_039768345.1 Flavobacteriaceae bacterium | reverse complement strand
CTCATTTACTGGTACTCCAGGGCAAGCCTATTTTAGAGCCGGTGGTTCAGTACGGCCCCTTTGTAATGAATTCACAACAGGAGATCGAAAAAGCTATGGAAGATTATCGCCTCACTCGATTTGGCGGTTGGCCCTGGCCCTATCCCGATCAGGTACATGAACGAGAAAAAGGTCGTTTTGCACTTTACCCGGACGGTAAACTGATTGAAAAGTAAACGGATATAGCTGAAAATAACTTAGGAAATCCGCTCTATACGCGCACCAATAGCACGGAGTCGGTTGTCGATGTCTTCATAACCACGATCGATCTGTTCAATATTATGAATGGTAGAGGTGCCTTTGGCCGAGAGAGCTGCAATCAGCAATGAAACCCCGGCACGGATATCCGGCGATACCATTGTTGTAGACTTGAGATTCGATTTGAAATCATGTCCGATGACAGTAGCCCGATGCGGATCACAAAGAATTATTTTGGCTCCCATATCGATAAGCTTGTCGACAAAGAAAAGTCGGCTTTCAAACATTTTCTGATGAATAAGAACCTCTCCCCTCGCCTGAGTTGAGATTACAAGTATAATGCTCAACAGATCGGGTGTTAAACCTGGCCATGGAGCATCTGAGACCGTAAGAATGGAACCGTCTATATAATTGTGTATCTTATATCCATCGGTATGCGCCGGTATATAAATATCATCATCGCGGCGTTCAATATTAATACCCAATTTTTCGAATACCATAGGTATCTGGCCAAGGTCGGCCCAGCTTACATCCTTGATGGTGAGTTCGCTTTTGGTCATAGCTGCCAGACCAATCCAGCTGCCAATCTCGATCATATCGGGTAACATACGGTGTTCTGTCCCTCTAAGCTTGTCAACCCCTTCGATCTTAAGCATATTAGAACCAATGCCACTGATTTTTGCCCCCATACGGTTGAGCATCTTGCATAACTGTTGCAGATAAGGCTCACAGGCCGCATTATAAATGGTGGTATTACCTTTGGCCAATACTGCTGCCATTACGATATTCGCCGTTCCGGTAACCGAAGCTTCATCGAGGAGCATGTAGGTGCCTTTTAATTCCTTAGCCTCGACCCCATAAAAATGTTCTTCGCGATTGTATCGGAATTTAGCGCCAAGGTTAATAAAGCCCTGGAAATGTGTATCCAACCGTCTTCGGCCAATTTTATCACCGCCTGGTTTAGGGATATAACCTTTGCCAAACCTGGCCAATAGCGGACCAACTAACATTATGGAACCCCTAAGGCCGCCGCCATCTTTTTTAAATTCGTCAGACTGGAGGTAGTCCAGTTCAATATCATCGGCCTGAAAACTATAGCTGCCTTTACTCAGCTTCTCAATTTTCACTCCGAAGTCTTTCAGTAAAGCGATAAGTTTGTTGACATCTACTATGTCGGGGATGTTGTGCACCAAAACCTTTTCGGAGGTGAGCAATACGGCACACAAAATTTGAAGAGCCTCATTCTTGGCTCCCTGAGGGGTGATTTCACCGTGTAATCTGTGACCGCCCTCTATGATAAATGTACCCATATGAGGAGAAGTGGATTAGTAGCGTTTTTTACCTCGATTGGTATTCCTCTGTCCTTTTTTACCTGTCCCGCTGCGGTTAGACTTAGCTGCCCTCACTTTTAGGAACTGTCCGCTATCCGTGAGATTCTCACCATCGGAGGCAAGATCGATCTGACCATCGCTTAATTCGTAAAGATGTTCAAAAATCGCTTTGTCATCAACCATATCTTTGTTCCAGTTGAGATAACACTTTTTCATATGGTTGGCAATCGCATATTCTAAACCATCGCGCATATCTCCCTTTTCCCACTTTATCGCCACGTCTATCATCCGTTTGATATTGTTGCCATAAAAGCGGTATTTAGGATGGTTCTGAGGATATTCCAAAGGTTCAGGACGCTGTTCGAGCACTTCCTTGGAAGGTTGGGGAAATGGAGATTCCACATCGAGTTTAAAATCGGACATGATGAAAAGCTGATCCCACAGCTTATGCTGGAAATCAGGAACATCCCGAAGATGAGGTTGGAGATTCCCCATCACACTTATAATTGCCTGAGCTACTTTGTTGCGCTCTTCGCTATCTTCAATTGATACAGCATAGTCGACCATCTTCTGAAAGTGTCGCCCATACTCCGGAATGATCAACATCGAGCGTTCCGTGTTGTACTCTAAATTTTCTACTGGATTCAAATCTGTGTAGTTAAAAATTAAAATTCGATTGGAAGTATTCGAATTACCTGCGAAATTAACAAATTTATGAGACAAATACCATTTTAAAGCGATATAACACCTTTCACCGCACCTACTTCTTTATACTTCTCGATAACCGCATCAGGATCAACCAGATTTACTGTTATAGACAAACTGGTATATTTGCCCTTCCGCGATTGCTTAGATTCTATCACCGCCCCGGTGTTATCAAAAATCTTGGTGATTTCAGCAATTTTTTCCGGGTCGGTCGGAACGATGAACTTATACAGGTAATCAGACGGCCAGCTACTCGTATTGAGCAACTCCTCTTTCAATCGACCATAAAATTCATCCGATTTATGGGTATCCATCCATTTGTTTTTGCAAATATACGGCTTCAAAGGTAATTTTTAGGGCATCTTCTTAATGCTTATTTTTGTCCTAAATAGTCTATTGTTTTGACACCTAAAAGAATTGTGATCACCGGCGGACCCGGAACAGGAAAGACTTCACTTGTAAAGAATCTTGAGGAAGATGGCTTCCTTTGTTATCATGAGATTATAAGGGATTTGACCTCTGAGGCGATAAACGGTGGTGATATTGCTTCCCTGGAAAGCAATCCGCTGGTTTTTGTAGATGACCCATACCGGTTTAATCAAAGAATCCTCAACGGACGCCTGGATCAATTTAAAAAAGCCGCTAAAAACACAGACTCTGTTGTGTTTTTCGACAGAGGCTTACCCGATGTATTGGCTTATATGGACTATTTCGAACAAGACTATGGGGCAGACTTTGTAGCTGCCTGCATGGATAACCGATACGACGAGGTGGTGATCCTTCCACCATGGAAAGGAATCTACCAGAGCGATGAAGAACGGTTCGAGAGTTTTGAGGAAGCCAGTGCCATTCATCTGGAACTGGTAAAAACCTATACCACTTTTAACTACACTCCGGTTACACTACCTTTCGGAACATTGCAGGAACGCCGCTTATTCGTAACTGATCTGATAAACTCAATTTTGTGATCCAGGAACCTATAGACATCTTAAGAAAACACTGGGGGCACCAGGATTTTAGAGGGTCTCAGCGTGAGATCATCGAGGCAGTCCTGGCAGGCCAGGATGTATTAACGCTAATGCCTACCGCAGCCGGGAAATCATTGTGTTATCAGATACCCGGGCTCATTAAAGACGGGATCTGTGTGGTGATTTCCCCTCTGATTGCACTCATCCAGGATCAGGTGAATCAGTTGAAAAAACGCGATATCAAGGCTATCGCACTTACTGCAGGACTCAGTCAGGATGAATTGATCAAACAACTCGATAATTGCATTTATGGTAAATATAATTTCCTCTATCTGTCCCCTGAACGATTACAGCAGACTTTGATACAGGAACGCCTTACTGAAATGCCGGTGAGCCTCTGGGCGATAGACGAAGTTCACTGTATTTCCCAATGGGGCCACGATTTTCGCCCTGCCTATCTTGAATGTGGGGTCCTGCGCGATTTGAAACCTGACGTAAACATGATTGCGTTAACAGCCACGGCTACCAAACCAGTGGTAAAGGATATAAGTGAGCAGCTAAGGTTTCAAAATTATAGGACTTTTCAGGATTCCTTTCAAAGGCCAAACATATCATATAGCGTGTTGGCAGATGAAGATAAAAATAAACGGCTCTACTCCCTGTGTAAGACTGTGAAGAAAAGCGGTATTGTATATACCCGTACCCGAAGAAGCACAGTGGAAATAAGTGCGTATCTGAACAAAAAAGGAATTACGTCGACCTACTATCATGGGGGAATGTCGAGAGAAGATAAGGACACGAAATTAAGGTCTTGGATGAGCAACAAATTGAAGATCATTGTGGCTACAAACGCCTTTGGTATGGGGGTCGACAAACCAGATGTAGAATTGGTGGTACATTACCAGATACCAGATTGCCTTGAGAATTACTTTCAGGAAGCGGGAAGAGTCGGCCGAGACGGATCCGTGGCACAGGCGGTGTTGATATATGACCCGAGCGATCATCAGAAGGCTAAAGCACAATTCCTCGACGCCCTACCAGACACAGCATTTCTTAAGTTGCTCTATAGGAAGCTAAACAACTATTTCCAGATTTCCTATGGAGAGGGAAAGGATCAGACTTTCCAGTTTAATTTTAATGCTTTTTGTGAAGTATACAAGCTAAATTCTTCATTGGTTTATTCCGGATTGAGGATCATGGATCAGCACTCTGTGCTTACATTATCACAGCACTTTCAAAGAAGAACGCAGTTGAAATTTGCGGTCGGTAAAAATGTACTGATGAAATATCTTGAAAAAAATCGTGATATCGCGATTTTGGTACAAAACCTCCTTCGCACATATGGCGGTGTTTTCGATTTTGAAACTAAGATCAATATACGGCTGATTGCAAAAAAATCGGCAGTAAGCGAAAGTGAAGTAGTGAAGGCGCTTGAACGGCTCGAAAAAGATTCGATAATCTCCTATCAGGCGGGCCATACCGATCTTGAAATTACGATGCTTGTGCCCCGCGAAGACGATACAACTATATATGGATTTGCGCCTAAATTAAAGGCCTTGCGACGTCTGAAATCAGAAAAATTGAACCGGATGTTCGCCTATATCGAGAATACCAGACAATGCCGAAGCAAGCAATTGTTAAAATATTTCGGTGAAAACCTGCGCCAAAACTGTGGCCTTTGTGATGTTTGCCTGGAAAAAGCCTATGACCCCGATTCCAATGATGAAACCATCAGGAAGAATATTCTGGCTGCTCTGGAAGGACATGCTTATACTTCACGCCAACTGATCGATCATTTTTCTTATAATGAACACCAGCTGTTAACTACCTTGCAGGGCCTGTTGGAAGATCAGCTGATAGTCGTAAATTCGAAAAATGAATATGTGAAAAGCTGATGGGAAAATTGAAAATAGTATTTATGGGTACGCCAGATTTTGCGGTGGCCACATTAGACAGGATAGTACAATCTGACTATGAGGTGGTTGGGGTTATTACGGCGCCTGATAAACCTGCCGGCAGAGGAAGAAAAATATCTGAATCGGCGGTTAAAAAATATGCCCTCACTCATAACATTCCTGTATTACAACCCGTTAAACTCCGGGATCCGGAATTTTTATCGAGTCTCACAGCCCTTGGTGCTAATTTGTTTATAGTAGTCGCTTTTAGAATGCTGCCGGAAATAATTTGGAAACTTCCAGCCTATGGTACCATAAACCTGCACGCCTCCCTCCTGCCCGATTACAGGGGCGCGGCGCCCATCAATTGGGCCGTGATTAATGGGGAACGGGAAACAGGTGTCACTACATTCTATATTAATGAGAAGATCGATACCGGTGAAATTATTCTTCAATCGCGCACTTCGATCGGAGAAAATGAAACGGCAGGAGAGTTGCACAACCGCTTGATGGAACTGGGTGCAGACTTAATAATGAAAACTATTGAGTTAATTGGATCCGGAGAAGTGACAACCCGGGTACAGCCCCTAAAAGAAGGCTATAAAACAGCCCCAAAAATCTATAAAGAAAATTGTCGGATCGACTGGGACGGTGGAGGTCAGCAAATTTTTAATCATATTCGGGGGCTTAGTCCTTATCCCGGAGCCTGGACCCGACTGCACAATGGGGATCAGATCGCCCAAGTAAAGGTGTTTCTTGCTGAGTACCGATCTGGTGATCATATGGATGCCGTTGGCAAAATACATGCTGATAAGAAACATATTAAAGTAGCTGTTAAGGATGGTTATATTTACCTGGAGAAAATACAAGTTGCTGGTAAGCGCAGAATGACGGCCAGCGAGTTGTTGAACGGGCTAAAAATCAGCAAAGACGCTTATATGAGCTAAAGGCCCACAGTTATTGACCTGAGAGAAATAAACAAAACAGGGGGACTTTATCAACAAAGATTTCAAGTTATCAACAAAAACGCCTATTTCCCTTGATTTTACTTGCGTTACCGGCAAATCCGTATAAATTTGTTAAAGCTTTACAAAATATATAACAACAATTAATTTTATTAAATTATGAACAAAACAGAATTAATCGACGCTATGGCCGCCGATGCTGGTATCACAAAAGCAGCAGCTAAAAAGTCTCTTGAGTCTTTTCTCGGGAATGTTGAAAAATCTCTAAAAAAAGGTGATAGAGTATCTTTAGTAGGTTTTGGATCCTGGTCTGTATCCAGAAGAAATGCAAGGGAAGGAAGAAATCCTTCTACAGGGCAAACTATTCATATTCCAGCTAAAAATGTGGTGAAGTTTAAAGCAGGCTCAGATTTGAGCGACTCTGTAAACTAATTCATCGTTTTAAAATATATTCAAAACACCTCCACATTGGAGGTGTTTTTTGATTTACAGACCTTTTTGTAATTTCTAATAATTATTCTATTTTTAATTGTAAGTAAATTGCTATGCTGAGCGTTAAACCCAAAAAAGGAAAATTACTAATCGCTGAACCGACACTCACCGGAGACGTATCATTTAACCGCTCTGTAGTACTGCTCGCCGAACATAACGACGAAGGGTCGGTAGGGTTTATTCTAAACAAACCACTGGATTATAGTATTGATGATCTGATCACAGAGATCGAGGTGCCACTGCAAGTATTTAATGGCGG
>JBDNAQ010000291.1:0-8937 GCA_039768345.1 Flavobacteriaceae bacterium | reverse complement strand
TTCCAGGGTGATGCGCTTCGACAAACTAATCGTTGCAACCGGTTCCAAACCGAATAAATTTGGTTGGCCCGGACAGGACCTACATGGTGTACAGGGACTCTATTCCAAACAGGACCTAGATCTTCTGGAGGCTAATGCCCCGAACAAGGAAATATGCAAGAGAGCCGTAATTGTAGGGGGTGGACTCATAGGGATAGAAATGGCGGAAATGTTGCGTAGTCGTGATATCCCAGTAACCTTTTTAGTTCGCGAGGACAGTTTCTGGGACGTGGTGCTTCCTGATGGTGAGGCAAAAATGCTGAATGAGCATATTTTGGAACATCATATAGATTTGCGATTGGCTACCAACCTTGTGGAGATACTGCCAGATGATCGGGGCGGGGTAAGAGCGGTAAAGACAGATCAGGGAGACGTAATTGAGTGTAATCTTGTTGGGCTAACTCCTGGTGTTTCACCCAATGTGGCATTTCTTGCGAACTCGGGAATTGAATTGGGGAGAGGAGTAAAAGTAAACCGTTTCCTGGAAACCAATTTAGAAGGAATTTACGCCATTGGCGATTGTGCTGAGCAACACGAACCCATCGGCAACAGAAGACCAATCGAAGCTGTTTGGTATACAGGCCGGATGATGGGAGAAACCGTCGCTCAAACAATTTGTGGAATTCGTACCGAATACAAACCCGGTCATTGGTTTAATTCTGCCAAATTCTTTGACATCGAATATCAAACCTATGGTTGGGTCTTCAATTCCAGGGGTCGTAAGGAATATGAAGAACATTTTCATTGGCGACACCCGGTCGAGAAAATATGCCTTACCATCGCTTTCCATAAAGAAGATCGACAATTTTTAGGGATCAATACTTTTGGAATACGCATGAGGCATGAGATTTTCGATCGCTGGCTTACCGAAAAACGCTCTGTGGATTATGTCCTCGAACATCTGATCGATGCCAATTTCGATCCCGAATTCTATAAAAATTACGGTGCTGAGATTACCAGAGCCTTTAACGGGTCTTATGGTACACAGATAAAGAACAAGAAGAAAAGCCTTCGCCGGATTTTCTCCACAGGCTAAGTAAGAATTGAATATCACAAGACTTTTTATAAACTAATTAAAGAAATTCTATCATATGAGTACGTACGAAAGGAGCATGGCGCTTACCGGTGAACCCCCCAAATCTTTATCGAAGGGACAGAAATTCGCTACCGTCGCTGGTATGGCAGGTCTGTTTATTCTGCTTCTTGCAGCATTTAATGTGGAATTTCCCTTTAAAGCTTTTTGGCTCACCTTTTCAATACTTCTCATATTCATAGGCGTAATATGGTTTAGCAGCGCCGCCTATAAACATCGTCATAAAGGAATTAAAAACGACGGGGTATGGTTTAAATCGGTCTCCTCCCGTGGTATGTGGGGTTGGATGAGTGGGATCGCGCTTACGGGATTTTATATCGTATTGTACTTCTATCCCGAATACCTCGGGCTGGTAAAAGATGGCAGTAACAACGGAATTATTGGATTTTTCGACCCATTAAGCAGATTTCTCAGCGGTAACCCTGCAAGTCAGTGGTTTGTCTACGGCACTTTGTATACCGTGGCTATTCTTGCTTTCGGGATAAAATTCATATGGAAATACCGACATAACCGATATGAGATAATACGAACGTCCAGTGTGATGTTTTTCCAAACAGCCTTTGCTTTTATCATCCCTGAAATCATGGCCCGTCTTAACGGCAAGGTCCCGTACTATGATCTGAAGAACATGTGGCCCTTAAACTATTATAATTTTGAGCGCTACCGGATCAACGGATTTATCGATGCCGGGGATATCGGAATGGCTATGTTGATATTTGGGATCCTCTCCATCTTTGTCATCAGCCCTATCCTTACCTACAGATATGGTAAACGTTGGTACTGCTCCTGGGTTTGTGGATGCGGTGGACTGGCTGAAACCGCCGGCGATCCTTTTAGACATTTAAGCGATAAAAAACTCTCGGCCTGGAAAGTGGAACGCTGGGTGGTACATAGTGTGGTGGTCTTTGTAACCCTTATGACCACAGCGGTAATCTATTCATATCTCGGGAACGATACTTCGAAATACTGGCTTACCAAAAGCTCATTCCTGTTTGGGGTGGTTGTACTTTTAACCGCTGTATTTATTTGGGCAATGGTCTTTAAGCGCGATCAACTGAAGAGAGATGCACAATATGGGGCTATAGGGTATTTTGTCATCATCATTGCCCTGGTAGGTCTTCACTATTTCAGTGGTGAGGGGCAGATCTTTCTTTTTAAGAGCGAGACACTCCGGAAATCATACGGGTTCCTGATCGGGAGTATCTTTTCTGGTGTGATCGGAACAGGTTTCTATCCGATTTTTGGTAATCGGGTATGGTGTCGTTTTGGATGTCCTATGGCAGCCATTCTGGGCTTTCAGCAACGTCTGTTTTCAAGGTTCAGGATCACCACCAATGGCGGACAATGTATTTCATGTGGGAACTGTTCAACCTATTGTGAAATGGGTATAGATGTCAGGGCTTATGCCCAGAAAGGGGAAAACATCGTCCGTTCTAGTTGTGTGGGTTGTGGGATTTGTTCCGCAGTATGCCCAAGAGGCGTATTGAAATTGGAAAATGGTCCGAGACAAGGAAGGATAAACGGCAACCAGGTTCTTTTGGGTAACGACGTAGACCTGATGGAACTGGTAAACCGTAAACAGACTTAATCTTTAGATTTTGCAACAAATATTGCATTTAACCTGTTTCGAAGGCCTGCCTGAAGGCAAGAAATATAAATTCTGGCGACAGGCTTCAAAGAGTTAACTCTGAGTGAGTTTACAAAAACCTTGAATGGTTTAGTTTTAGTAGTTTTGGGCCATAAAATACTTACTGAATTAATATAATGCCGGATGTCAGGGTAATTATTCCTGCTTATAACGAAGAAGAGTCGATTGCAAAAGTAATTGTAGAGATCCCAGACCTGGTTTCAGAAATCATCGTTGTGAGCAATAATTCCACGGATCAAACCGTTAGGAATGCCCGAGAGGCAGGGGCCACCGTCCTATCGGAGGATAAGAAAGGTTATGGCTATGCCTGTCTATGTGGAATTAATTACGTCGGTAAACAATCCAAAAGGCCCGATATTATCGTATTTATCGACGGAGACTATTCCGATTATCCCGAAGAACTGACCAAACTGGTCAGGCCAATTGTCGAAGAAAATGTAGATCTGGTAATCGGTGCCAGAGTAAAAGAATTACGAGAGCCGGGGTCGATGACACCTCAGCAGGTATTCGGAAATAAGCTGGCTACGTATTTGATGAAACTATTTTTCGGTGCCAGATTTACAGATCTCGGACCGTTCAGAGCTATAAAATACGACCGATTGCTGGAGCTCTCGATGGAAGACAAAACCTACGGCTGGACCGTGGAAATGCAACTTAAAGCACTCAAAAAGCGATTTGCATATACCGAAGTACCAGTGCGTTATAAAAAAAGAATAGGAGTATCCAAAGTGTCCGGTACGGTAAAAGGTACTATATTTGCAGGCATAAAAATTTTAGGTTGGATATTTAAATACAGTTTCCGATAATATGGCACTAACCATTTCTTACTTGATTATCGCGATCTACAGCCTAGCGCTCGTATTGATCTTTTTCTACAGTCTGGCTCAGCTTAACCTTCTGGTTAACTATCTGGGGCAGAGAAGGAGAAATGAAGAGGCCCCAAAATATAATCTTCTGGATCCCAAAGAGATTCCAACAGTTACCATCCAGCTGCCCATCTATAACGAAGAATATGTAGTAGAGCGCCTTTTGGAAAATATTGCCAAGATAGAGTATCCAAAAAGCAAACTGGAAATACAGGTTCTCGACGACTCCACCGATGATTCAGTTTTGGAAACGGCGGAGCGTGTAGATGCCCTCCGCAAATCGGGATTAGATATCAAACATATCAGACGTTCTAACCGGGAAGGGTTTAAAGCCGGAGCGTTAAAAGAAGGGCTTACTGTTGCAAAGGGGGATTTTATCGCCATTTTTGATGCGGATTTCCTGCCAGATAGCGACTGGTTAAAGAAAACGGTGCTGTACTTCAAGGATGAAGAAATCGGAGTAGTACAAACACGATGGGGGCATATCAATAGAGAATATTCCACCTTGACACGAATACAGGCTTTTGCGCTCGATGCGCATTTTACCCTGGAACAAGCTGGCCGAAACGCCAAAGGTCACTTTATAAATTTTAATGGTACTGCAGGAATATGGCGTAAAGAGTGTATCATAGACGCTGGTAACTGGGAAGGAGATACACTAACCGAAGATCTGGATTTAAGTTACCGGGCACAGCTTAAAAACTGGAAATTTAAATATCTGGAAGATGTGGAAACACTTGCAGAATTACCTGTGGTCATCAGCGCAGCGCGGTCACAACAGTTCAGATGGAATAAGGGTGGTGCTGAAAATTTCAGAAAATCGGTCTGGTCTGTGATCTCGGCTAAAAACATTCCTTTTAAAACCAAATTCCACGGAGTGATGCATTTGTTGAACAGCTCTATGTTCCTGTGTGTTTTTATCGTTGCCGTGCTCAGCATCCCTATGCTTTACATCAAAAATTCATTCGGGCACATGGCCTGGGTCTTCGAGGTAACAAGCTTCTTTATAGTCAGTACAATAATTCTTTTTATTTGTTATTGGTTTACCTATAAAAGCATCCAGGGAAGCAGTTTTGACAACTTTGTGGATTATATCAAATTATTTTTCACCTTCTTTTCGGTAGCACTTGGTTTTTCACTACATAATTCCATGGCCGTTTTAGAAGGTCATATGGGGAAAAGAAGTGAATTCGTGCGGACCCCAAAATTCAATATCAACAATTTATCCGACAGTTGGAAGGGAAATAAATACCTCGCAACAAAGATGTCTCCGAATATGATTATGGAATTTGCGCTGATGATGTATTTTCTTTTCGGAATGTACAGTGCCATTCCACTAAATGATTTCGGGCTCTTTCCGTTCCATTTAATGCTATTCTTAGGATTCGGATTTGTCTTCTTTAAATCATTGATCGCCAAAGCCTAGCCAGCTACTATCTTTTCTGTTACGCCGGTTGTTTGATTTTTAATTTTTTCGGTTCTTCGTATCAGCACAAACCAAGCTGAAATGATAAACCAAATTGCCTCGTATTGGAAATTACATCGTTTTCCAATCCTGATCGTTGTAGCGAGCACCTTATTTTATTTTGTGTTCGCTCATAATCTGGAACGCAGCGATTTTTTAAAATTGATCACACTCTACGGGGCTCTTTTCTTCTTTTGCTTTAAGCTGATCCAGTTCGAAAAATGGAATTTAAAGTTTCTTGTGGTGGCCGGCATACTCTTCAGGCTTGTTTTTCTGATGGGGCTTCCAGGGCTTTCACAGGATTATTTCCGATTTATCTGGGACGGTGAAATGGTACTCCAGGGGATTAACCCCTACCTTTTCACCCCTGACATGATCATGAACGAAGCGGTGGCGGTGCCCGAAAACGGAGTTCTGCTACACGAAGGAATGGGTAAACTAAGTGCGCGAAATTATAGCAATTATCCCCCATTAAATCAATTACTGTTTACACTTGCCGCCTTTTTAGGATCACATAAAATCCTCGGTTCAGTGATCGTAATAAGAGTAATAATCATTATTGCCGACCTCGGCCTGTTATACTTTGGAAGAAAGCTTCTCAAAAATCTGAACAGATCTCCACACCTGATCTTTTGGTATTTTTTAAATCCCCTTATAATTATCGAGCTGACAGGGAATCTTCATTTCGAAGGAGTAATGCTTTTTTTCTTTGTATGGTCGGTTTATCTTCTGTCAAAGAAAAACTGGTGGGGAGCGGCAATTTTTTTAGCTGTGTCTATCCAAATAAAGCTTATACCTCTAATTTTTCTTCCTTTGTTCCTCTTCTATTTCAAACGTAAAAAACTTCTATTGTTTTATGGTCTTACGTTATTAATTGCACTCGCCTTTCTTTGGCCATTTTACATCCCGGAGTTTCCAGAACACTACACCAAAACAATCGGGCTCTGGTTTTCTAATTTTGAATTCAACGCCGGGGTATACAACGGACTGAAGCAAGTTGCTCTCAATTTTGATATTAAACCGTGGCATTTGATCAAGACTTATGGCCAGATCACACCCTATATTGTAATCATAGCAACTCTGATCTATTCGATGCGCGTAAAAAAAGAAAAAATATCGTCCTTGCTGGTTGCAATGCTATGGATTTTAAGCATTTACTATTTTCTTTCTACCACCGTCCACCCCTGGTATATCGTATCGCTTGTGGTACTATGTCTATTTTCTGAATACCGTTTCCCACTGGTATGGTCAGCAGTGATTTATTTGAGCTATTCGGCCTATGGGAAGGATGGATTTGAAGAACAACCCTGGTTGC
Organism: Flavobacteriaceae bacterium; assembly: GCA_039768345.1. Classification (GTDB taxonomy): domain Bacteria; phylum Bacteroidota; class Bacteroidia; order Flavobacteriales; family Flavobacteriaceae; genus JAHEJJ01. Next base: position 2,511 of record JBDNAQ010000291.1, on the reverse strand, counting down.
TCGCCTTTGAGTATATTGTGGTATTTGGATTTATGATCTACGAAATCATCAAGCTAGAGGGGGCTAAATTGACAATTTCGAAAAATTAAGACCCTTACTATCCCAGTTCAATTTTATTTGTACATTTGGTGTTCAATGAATAATGAAGCACAACATATTATGGGGTTGAATTCTATAGCCCCCGCCTTGTTCCGCGTTCGCCCCCGCCCGTAAGGGTGTGCTTCTGTATGGGAAATAGGTGTGTCCATTTCCGCTAAACTTTCAAAAGTCTTTCTCTTTCTTCATAAATATTCAAGGCAATGAAAATTGCAATTGCGAATGAATCACATATAAAATACGCCCAGATTATTAGTCAGACGATTTCCGAATCTGCTAAGGTAAGGGGTACCGGTATCGCCAAAAGGTCGGCAGAATACATCATACAACGCCTGATCAATGGAAATGCGGTGATTGCCTTAGACGGGGATAAATTTGCCGGGTTTTGTTATATCGAAGTTTGGGGCCATAAGAAGTTTGTTGCTAATTCCGGACTTATAGTACATCCCGATTATAGGAAGCTGGGGCTGGCCAAAAAAATAAAGAAGGCTATTTTCGAACTATCCAGAAAGAAATTTCCCGATGCAAAGATCTTTGGAATTACCACAGGACTCGCGGTGATGAAAATGAACTATGAGCTGGGATATAAACCCGTAACCTTCTCTGAACTTACAAATGATCCGGAATTTTGGAGGGGTTGTCAGACATGTAAAAACTTTGATATCCTCACCAGGACAGATCGGAAAATGTGTCTTTGTACAGGCATGCTTTATGACCCGGACAAACGAATCAAAATAAAAAAAGATAAACTGAACAGTAGGGCATTTAAACGCCTGCAACAAATAAAGACACGACTGTTCCTCAACAATAAGACCTCATGAAAAAATTGGTTTTAGCCTATAGTGGAGGTTTGGATACTTCCTATTGCACTAAATATCTCTCCAAAGAGTTGGGATTCGAAGTGCATGCTGTAAGCATCAATACAGGCGGATTTACCCAGGAGGAGATCGCTGAAACAGAGAGGAAGGCTATCGCACTTGGAGCTAAGTCCTATACTTCTGTAAATGCGGTTCAGTCGTACTACGATTCCGTAATAAAATATCTGATCTTCGGCAATGTTCTTAGAAATAATACCTATCCGTTGTCGGTAAGTGCGGAACGTATCGTGCAGGCGATTGAAATAGTGAAATTCGCTATAAAGACAAAAGCCACCCATATCGCCCATGGCAGTACCGGGGCGGGAAATGATCAGGTACGATTCGATAGTATATTTCAGATCCTGGCACCCGAATTGGAAATTGTGACACCTATTCGGGACCAGAAATTATCCCGTGAGGAAGAGATTGCCTACTTGAAAGGTGAAGGCATCGATATGAACTGGGAGAAAGCCAGGTATAGCATCAATAAAGGTCTGTGGGGCACCTCGGTTGGTGGAGACGAAACGCTTACCTCTCATCTACCCTTGCCGGAGGATGCCTATCCCAGCCCACTACAGGAGACAGAACCCCGGCAAATAAAACTGAGCTTCGACAGGGGGGAACTGGTCGCGATTGATGATAAAGCAGACCAGGCTGTTGCTATCATAGAACAACTCAACGAACTCGGCAGTCGATATGCTATCGGCCGGGATATACACGTTGGAGATACAATTATTGGTATCAAAGGACGGGTGGGTTTCGAAGCCGCAGCACCCTTAATGATCATTAAAGCCCATCATCTTCTCGAAAAACATACGCTGAGTAAGTGGCAGCAGTATCAGAAAGAACAATTAGGAAATTTCTATGGGATGTTGCTTCACGAAGGGAATTATTTAGATGAGGTTATGCGGAATATCGAAGCCTTTCTTCTCGATACCCAGAAAAATGTTTCCGGTGAGGTCCATATCACGCTTCATCCATATCGATTTACCCTCGATGGGATTCGATCTCCTTACGATCTTATGAACAGCGGTTTTGGAAGTTATGGAGAGATGAACATAGGTTGGACTGCGGAAGATGCCAAAGGATTTATCAGAATACTCTCGAATCCTGGGAAAATAGCGAACCAAACAGCGAAAAATCATGATTAAAGCAGGAATTGTAGGAGGATCAGGTTATACCGGAGGGGAACTCATCCGACTTCTTCTTCAACACGAGGAAGTATCCCTGGATTTTGTGTTCAGCAGCACGCGTCCCGGCACTAAAATATCAGCGGCACATGCAGATCTGACAGGCATTACCGATATCCTCTTCACCAATAAGGTCAACACCGAAGCAGATGTGGTCTTCCTCTGTCTGGGGCATGGTCATTCGCGCGAATTCTTAAAGACGCATACATTTTCGAGCCATACGAAAATCATCGATCTAAGCACAGATTTCAGGCATAAGGAAGATTCGGATTTGGGTGATAGGTCATTTGTATACGGCTTACCGGAATTGTGGGCCGGAGAGATCTCCAAAGCGCAGAATGTGGCTAACCCGGGATGTTTTGCCACGG
>JBDNAQ010000037.1:0-3523 GCA_039768345.1 Flavobacteriaceae bacterium | reverse complement strand
TGCCTGAATTTATCGATATATTCATTGAATACCAATGTTTCCTTTTCGGAAACATCCCTGACATCATGCTGTATCGTGATATCGATGATACGCCTGTAGGCCTCCATATCCGATATAATATTATCGATATTGTCGTACTGGCCATCCAGGGGAAGACCGGCATAATATTCTAATCTTTCCTGGTATATTTTTTTGAGTTCCTTAAAGATCTCTCTGGCTTTGTCTGAAGCACCCACCCTGTAATATCCGTCAACAAAGGGTTCCACAAAGGTATAGAAAGCGAAATGCTTTACCGGCATATTGTCCATCGCCAAATCCAGAATATCTCTGGCTTTATCGATCTTATTTTCACTGATCAGGACTTCAGAGAGTCGGGCGAGGTTGCTTCGGAACGAAATCCCCTGAGTCCTGGTTTGAGTATCATGGTAAATTTTGTCGCTCCCTGAATTACCCCATTCCCAATTCATCACCACCTCGTACATCAAATCAGAGTCTATTCTTCCGAGTTCAAAGGCACTGCGATTCTTGGTTTTAATGGGGACGAGTTTATAGGCAAGCCCATCGAGCTGGAGGTAGTCTTTCATCCAGATATATTCGGCTTTATCGAAGCTTCCACCTGAGAAATAAATAGGTCGTTTCCAATCGTTATTGGCCATAATATCGAGCATCATGATCCTGTTCTTTGGAAGCGCACTTTGCGGAAGATCAATGTCGATATAGTCTACGATCAAATCTGCATCTTCAGGTTTTACCAGACCGCTGGCAAGTACGTTTTCCTTGTCGACCGGAACCCTGATTTTATTGGTCGGATAATAAACCAGTTCTAAGGTGCTTTCGGGATATTCACTGGTATCTGCTCCCTGTCTTTCCAGGATATACCTGAACTTAGTCTGGGGTTTATCGCTACTCACCCAGTTCATAAAGTCTTTGATGTCCCACCTTTTGTCTGTTATGTTCTGAAAATAAATCACATCCCGATTGCCATAACGATAAAGTTCGTGGGTCAGCTGTGAAGGGATAGGATCACTTTTGTAGGCCTTGCGCTTCATCTGATCAACATACCAATCTGTAGCAAATAAACTAGTACAGATGATACGTACATCTGTGCGGTGGTCCTCAATTTCCTGAACATACCATAATGGGAAAGTATCGTTGTCTCCGATGGTAAACAGCATGGCGCCGGCATCCTTCTGGCAGGAATCCAGATAAGCTTTTGCGGCAGCCCTGGCGGTATAGCGATTGGAGCGGTCATGATCATCCCAGTTCTGGGCCGCCATCAATACAGGAACAGCCAGGAGACATATAAGGCTTATAGTCGGTGCCCAGATCTTGGGCTTAATCCATTTCTTAAATTCATCGAATAAGGCATATACGCCAAAACCGATCCAGATAGCGAAAATATAGAATGAACCTACCAGGGAGTAGTCGCGTTCCCTGGGCTGAAAGATATGGGGATTGGTGTAAAACTGAATAGCCAGTCCGGTAAAAATAAAAAAGACAAAGAGTACCCAGAACTGTTTCGGGTTCCGGGTGATCTGAAATACCAAACCAATGATCCCGAGTATAAGAGGCAGAAAAAAATAGGTGTTGCGTCCTTTATTGTCTAATACGTCGCCGGGTAAATTATCCTGGCTTCCCAGGAATATGGAGTCGACAAATTTGATTCCGCTCAGCCACTCCCCATGATCATTGTATTTACCCTGGATATCATCTTTCTTACCAACAAAATTCCACATAAAATATCGCCAGTACATATATCCAAACTGAAATTTAAACATGTACTCGAGGTTATCCCATATTGATGGAGGCTTTACTTCAATATAGTCACTGAATTGCTTAAGAAAACTGATATACTGTTGCTCGTCTATCTCTCGCCTTTCATAGCCAGCTCTCAATTCTGCAACCGCTTTTCTCAGTTCTTCATTTGAAGATTTAAGGCTGAAGTCGAGCGGGCCAAAAAACTTCATATAGTTTTCCGCATGCTGATCCGACCACATCCTGGGCAGCAACCCACGATGGTCTGGATTTCCTCCCTGCAGAGCATTCTTATAATGGTTAACTATGATGTATTTTCCAAGTTTGAGGTCTTTCTCATATTTGGGTTTATCGTCCTTCTCTTCCCCGGGAGGGGCAAAGAGATCGGAATAGTATGTGCCATAAATCGGACTGTCAACTCCCGGATATTGTTCACGATTGTAATACGCCAGAAGTGCTCTGGCATCGGCAGGATTGTTTTCATTTACGACAACATTTGCATTGGCGCGTATGGGTAACATCAGCCAAGTGGAGAAGCCGAGAAATAAGAAAAGTGCACATAGTACCAGTGTATTGGCCGACCTGTAATTATTTTTTCGGGTATACCTTAGGCCGAAGTAGAATGATGCGGCAAAGGCCAGACCCATAATAAGTGTGCCGGAATTAAAGGGTAAACCAATACTGTTGATAAAAAACACTTCACTCCACCCAAATAGTTTTAAGACATAGGTAAGTGAAAATTTGTAAACCAGCATCAGAATGGCAACTACAGCGATATTAGCCACAAGAAAGTTCTTTACCGTTGTGGTCTTATATTTTTGGAAATAGTACAGTAAGCCGATGGAGGGGATGGCAAGAAATCCCATAAACTGAACCCCGAAGGTAAGACCCACCAAAAAGCAAATCAGTATAAGCCATTTATGTCCTCTTGGGTCGTCGAGATTATCTGTCCATTTTATTCCTAACCACAAGAGCAGAGCCATGATAAAGCTCGCCATCGCATAGACTTCGGTCTCAACTGCATTAAACCAGAAACTGTCTGAAAAGCTGAAGGCCAGTCCACCCACAAGACCGCTGCCTAGTATGGCAATAGCTTGTGCGTTGGTGAGTTTCTCTTTTGAGGAGATCAGCTTCCTGGTAAGGTTGGTAATCGTCCAGAACATGAATAGGATGGTAAAGGCGCTGGAAAAGGAGGAAACATAATTCACCATTCGGGCGATCTGGTTTGCCTCTAATGCAAACATCGAGAAGAAAGCACCTATCATCTGTAGCAACGGAGCGCCTGGTGGATGTGCCACCTGAAGTTTGGCCGAAGTGGTTATATATTCACCTGCATCCCAAAAACTCCCGGTGGGCTCTACTGTTATTACGTAGACCACAAGGGCTATAAAAAAAACGATCCATCCTAGGATGGTGTCCCATTTATCAAAATTCTTTGAAAACATTTAGCTCAGTGTTTGCCGGTCGGGGCGAATTTACTAATTAATATAGATATGGATACACATTTTTGTCAAACCTTTAACAGCTTCGTAGCGCTCTAATTTTTAACGGAATGTGCTCAATTTTATTTGTGCATAAGGAAGTTTGTTTTAAATTTGCACGCTCTTTAGCGTAACTGGCCTATGGTGTAATTGGCAACACAGCTGGTTTTGGTCCAGTCGTTCTAGGTTCGAGTCCTAGTAGGCCAACGAAGAGTGTATATCAAATCCCGATCCGTAAAAGGTTTCGGGATTTTTTAATTATTGTGGAGTGTTAAGGACGAGAAGTT
>JBDNAQ010000290.1:0-23246 GCA_039768345.1 Flavobacteriaceae bacterium | reverse complement strand
TTTTTTCTTCCATTATTTTGGTTTAAAGGCATTTATTGTTTGCCGGGACATGAATTTGTCCAGAATATTTCAGTCTGCAAATATATGCCCAAATGGGGAGTTTATGCCAAACTGGCATTAGTTTGTTTTTTTTTATGCTGTAACACGGCCTGAACAAATCCAACAAAAAGCGGATGCGGAGCAGCAACCGTACTTCTGTATTCCGGGTGATACTGAACACCCACAAACCATGGATGGGAAGGTATTTCGATGATCTCTACCAATCCGGTCTCTTTATTATAACCGGAGGCGATCATTCCGCCTGATTCGAAGGCCTCCTTGTATTCATTATTAAATTCATACCGATGTCTGTGGCGTTCATGGATATGTGTCGCTCCCTCATATACCGATGATACCAGCGTACCAGGTTCAATCTCACATCCCCAGGCACCTAATCGCATAGTGCCACCCAAATTGGTAATAGACTTCTGCTCTTCCATCAGGCTGATCACAGGATATTCTGTAGCACCATCCATTTCGGTAGAATTTGCATTCTCCATTCCCAAAACATTACGTGCATATTCAATGACCGCCATCTGCATACCGAGACAGATCCCCAGAAACGGGATGCCATTTTCCCGCGCATATCTTACGGCACTTATCTTCCCCTCTACTCCTCTTTCTCCAAATCCCGGAGCAACTAAAATACCGTCCAGGCCCCTCATTTTTTCTTCGAAATTCTTTTCATTGATATACTCCGAATGGATCGTACGTACATTGACTCTAACTTCGTTCTGAGCGCCCGCATGGATAAAAGATTCCTGAATAGATTTATAAGAGTCCTGCAACTCAACATACTTCCCTATAAGACCGATAGTTACTTCGCTCTTAGGATTTTTATGACGATGAAGGAATTCGTTCCATTGAGAAAGGTCGGGTTGAGTATCATCGGGAAGGTCAAGTTTTTGCAGTGCCACCTTGTCTAGTCCTTCCTGCTGCATCATCACGGGCACATCATATATCGTGTCTACATCGATCGATTGGATTACAGCCTCCTTTCTAACATTGCAAAACAGCGCCAATTTCTGTTTGATATCATCTGAGAGTTCGTGTTCGGTACGACAAACCAGAATGTCGGCCTTGATCCCGCTTTCCATCAATGTCTTGACCGAATGCTGTGAGGGTTTGGTCTTCAATTCACCTGCAGCCGAGAGATATGGGATCAGGGTAAGGTGCACCACTATGGCATTATTATCACCTAATTCCCAAAGCAATTGCCTCACAGCTTCGATATAGGGTAAGGATTCTATATCACCCACTGTCCCGCCAATCTCTGTAATGACAACATCGTATTCCCCGCTGTTTCCAAGCATCTGAATACGTTCTTTGATCTCATTGGTTATATGCGGGACTACCTGGACCGTTTTACCAAGGAATTCCCCTTTACGCTCTTTCTCTATAACACTCTGATAAATTCTGCCAGTGGTAACGTTATTGTCTTGTGAGGTACGAACATTCAGAAAACGTTCATAATGTCCCAAATCCAAATCCGTTTCGGCACCGTCATGGGTTACGTAACACTCTCCGTGTTCATATGGGTTGAGCGTTCCCGGATCTACATTGATATAAGGGTCTAATTTCTGAATTGTAGCGGTGTATCCCCTGGCCTGAAGTAGTTTGGCCAGCGATGCTGCAATAATTCCTTTTCCCAGCGAAGAAGTAACACCTCCCGTAACAAAAACGTATTTAGTATCCGGCATAATGGATTTCTTAGTTACGGGATTCAAAGTTACAAAATAGCACGCTAATTAAGCTAAAAGCTTCTAAAAAAATTGGATGGTTCCTGCCTGCTTGTCACAGGATAAATGTAAAGAGACTGCCTCGCTGTGAACAATCTGGTGTTTTGAGTTTCACAAGTTGACGAGTCTTGTATTCTACTGGTTCAGTGCTTCCTGAATTTGCTTGTTCCATTTCAACTGGGCCGCCTTATTCATCGAATAATTGGTTTCCATATCATATTTATCCTGAAAATCCTCCAATTCCTTTAAGGTCTGAACATAAATGGCATTGATCTCGGCCTTTACATTTTCTGTAAATCGTGTATTGTCTATGGTCCTGCGCATCCTGCGCGCAAAAAGTTCCGCTATATCGAAATGCAATTGTTCATGACTGAGAACAAGATCATCGCACTTATGAGGTTGATACCATGACTTTAAAGGGTAAAAAAAAGTACTTACTTCATATTCCACTTCATAATACCCGTCGTCTTCAAGGGATGAGAATCGATAACTAAGCCCGCTGGCCGTAACAGCAGCGATTGGGGAATTCTCCCGGGCTTGTCCACGAAAATCGGACCATTTCAAACGAACTTCAGGACTCCAGCGGATTTCCTCTTCCTGGGAGTGCCCGGTTATGGTAAAGCTAATAACCGCGAGAATCCAGAACCGGATCAGGACACCCATCGAAAGTCTATGACTTTTTCTATGTCGGCATGGATACTATAGATAACCGGACAAGTATTTGCAGTATGCTCCAGTATCTTCCTGTGTTTTTCAACAAGTGTTGAAGGTAGTGTCAGGATCAGTTCAATTTTGGAAATTCGCCTGGGATTCGCAGCCATATGTTTGGTGACCTCTGCATAGGCACCGGTTATATCGATATTTAAGTCGCGCGACTTGATACCCATCATAGTCAGCATGCAACTGGCAAGGGCAGTGGCTACGGTATCGGTTGGAGAAAAAGCCTGTCCTAATCCGTTATTATCTATAGGAGCATCGGTGATAAATGAGTTCCCTGATCTCAAATGAATACATTCTGTTCTCAGATTTCCTGTATAAGTTACTTTCGACGTCATGGGTAAGATTTTATTTCTTTTATTTCCATTTCATCATACATCATTATATAGGAGGCGGTATTGTAATAACCTGTACTTAATTCCTTGGCGTAATCGAAACGATTTCCGGTATATTCTGTTCTCCCAACCGTTTCCGAGACCTCAAAAAGATCGGGCTTATATGCCAATTTAAGCAGCAGGTCGTAAGTTAGATCGAAGCCTCGTATGGCATATCGATCCGGATCTCCGCCAAACTTCCTGCGGTAGCGTCTTCTAAATGCATTGCTGTTGATTTCCCGATAAACAGAAGGGTATGTGAAATTCAAATTTGATAAATGCGCGCCAGATATAACATCATTGTCAAATGCCTTGTTCCTGAGCGTGGTGTACATCCTGACTTTTGTAGTATCAGAATTAGACGAATTCAGGATTGAACTCACACTTGAAACGATTTTAAAGTTATCTGTTTCTACAAAAACCCAATTTTCTTTTTCCAGGGAAAGCAAGGCAGAGAACATATCAATATCAATTGATATATTCTTTTCTTCCTCGATTATCTCGATCGTACTTGCCAGAGGAAACGTTTCCCTGATAGAAGTCTCAGCCGCTTTATGATTAGCATCAGCGATGACTATGACATTCTGGTCGGTGAACTGCTCTTTTGTAAACCTCAGCATGCTTTGGCGAAGTAAACTATCCGGTGGTACGGAATAGAATACATTGTCTAGGTTTACCTCTCCCTGACCAGCTAGAGGAGCAATAACGGCTACACCGCTATTATACGCCTGTACGGCTACTTCCTTTAGTGAATTCATTTGTAAAGGTCCTATAATGGCGCTGTATTGCTTTAGGTTTTCACCTCGCAAAATCGACTGGGTTTTCTGAAGATCCAGCTCTGTATCGTAGGTTTTTACATCTACCGAGATACCCAATTCAGCTATGCTATCGATCGCGACCAATGCGCCCGAATATAGACCCAGACTATACTTTAATGCATTACTTCGCTCGAGTGAATTTGTCGCACTCTCAAGGTCATTCAGATTCAGCCTGTTTATCCGGAAGGGCAGCAGATATAGCAACTTGGATTTATATCCTATCTGAATACTATCTCTCAAATCAAACTGGTCGAGTATAAGAGAATTTTTTACCGTAAGATTATCAGCTTTCTCCACGGGCAATTTCAACACCATTCCGGCTTTCAGGCCGTCTTTTAGGTCTGGGTTCAGCAAAAGCATCTCTTCATAGCCCAATTCCAACTTACGGGTTAAGGAATAGACAGTTTGTTTGGGCTTTACCTCATAAAAGACATAGTTTTCAGTATTTACTTCACCTCCGCTGATCTTTTTCTCCGGTAACCGGATGAGCATGCCTTCTTTAAGCCCTCCTTGTTCTACAATTTCCGGATTCAGCCGTACGATCTCCTGAGGTTCAATACCATATTCCTGGCCCAGGCTATAGAGGGTCATTTTAGCAGGAACCGTATACGACACATAAAGTTGAGCCTGTTGCTCTTCAATACTGCTGCCCGCCAGCTTTGGTACTAGTAATTCCTGGCCTATCACCAAATGACTTGTAGATTTAGGCAGATCGGGGTTTAAAACAGCAAGACTATCCAAGGTTATCCCATATTTGTGCGCAATGCTCCATCTGGTCTCCTTAGGTGCCACTTTATAGGTTTCATATGCTTCCGGGTCTATAGCATTCTCGTCGATAATCTCCTCAGGGAAACGTGGGATCCGCAGCCGCATCCCTTTCTTTAAAGGTCTGGAATAGAGTTGAGTATTATAGCGCTTTAACTGTGCTTCGGTGATTTTGTATCGCTGAGTAAGCCCAAATATGGTTTCCCTCTTTCTTACCTTATGGGATTCGAAACGAATGGGCTCCTGCTCAACTTTTACGGTATCTTCTTTTATAATCCTTTCGATTGCCGTAGCAACTTCCAATGAAGTATCGGAGGCGGGGGCATCGAGCGGAATAATCAGCAAGGTGTTTAACGGTAGTGGTTGTTCTTCCTTTATATCCTTATTATATTTAAGAATATTGAAAGGCGTCACCTTGTACTTTTGGGCAATCCCAAAAAGGGTTTCACCTTGTTTAACTGTATGGGTTGTGAATTGCTGTGCATAGATCATGGAGGCCATGAACAACGACAGCATAAAACTCATGATGTATTTTGATCTAAGACTCATATTTATTCCCATTCTATAGTAGCCGGTGGCTTGGAGCTGATATCATATACCACCCTGTTTACTCCCGGCACCCTATTGATAATCTCATTTGACGTATTCTGTAAAAACTCGTAGGGTAGATTGACCCAATCGGCCGTCATTCCATCTGTACTTTCCACCGCTCTTAGTGCCACACACTTCTCATAAGTTCGTTCATCGCCCATCACCCCTACACTATTTACGGGTAAAAGCATGGCTCCGGCCTGCCAAACCTCATCATAAAGGCCCCATTTTTTCAATCCTTCTATAAAAATCGCATCTACTTCCTGCAAAATTGCCACCTTATCTGGCGTTACATCCCCCAGGATACGGATCGCCAGTCCCGGACCTGGAAAAGGGTGTCTGCCAAGTCTTTCTTCGGCTACACCCAAACTCGAACCCACTCTTCTCACTTCGTCCTTAAAAAGCATCATCAGAGGTTCTACAATTTTAAGTTTCATATAATCTGGCAATCCACCAACATTATGATGGCTTTTAATCGTCGCCGATGGTCCGCCCGAAGCCGAAACAGATTCGATACGATCCGGGTAGATTGTGCCCTGAGCCAGCCATTTAACATCCTGCACCTTGTGTGCCTCGTCGTCGAATACATCGATGAATATTCCACCGATAATCTTTCGCTTCTTCTCGGGGTCATCTACCCCTGCCAATGCATTCAAAAAACGTGCCGAAGCATCTACTCCCTTGACATTCAGTCCCATATACTGGTACTGATCCAATACTTCATCGAATTCATTCTTCCGCAACAGTCCATTGTTGACAAATATACAGTGAAGGTTGCTACCGATAGCTTTGTGAAGCAATACCGCCGCCACAGTAGAATCGACGCCGCCAGACAGACCCAGGATAACTTTGTCGTTGCCAAGTTTTTCTTTGAGTTCCTGAACAGTAGTATCGACAAAAGCATCGGGGGTCCAGGTTTGTTGCAGACCCGAAATGTGCACCAGAAAATTCTCCAAAATTTTGGCGCCCTGAATCGTATGAAAAACCTCGGGATGGAACTGGATCCCGAAAGTGATCTCGCCGTTGAGCCTGTAAGCTGCAATGGGCACATCGGAAGTGCTGGCCAGGCATACCGCATTATCGGGCAATGATTTAATGGTGTCGCTATGGCTCATCCAAACCTGTGAACCTTCTGAGATCTCATAAAAAAATGGCTCTTCAGCAGAGATCGCTGTGAGTTTCGCCCTGCCGTATTCGCGGGTTTCTGAAGGTGCGACGTTCCCGCCAAAAAAGTGCGCCAGGTACTGAGCCCCGTAACAGATCCCCAACAAAGGAATTTTACCCTTTATTGCCGATAGATCAGGGTGTGGCGCATCTTCCGCTCTAACCGAAAATGGGGAGCCGGAGAGTATTATCGCACCATATTCGCCAAGATCATCAGGGATCTTATTATAAGGTTTGATTTCGCAGAAAATATTCAGTTCCCTAACTCGTCTTGCGATGAGTTGAGTGTACTGGGATCCGAAGTCTAGAATGAGGACGTTATTTTGCATGGGCAAAAATAGCAATTCAGTCGATTATCAAAACTTTCTTTTCGGTATATTTATTACATCTTTATCAACGTGTATACATGAAACATATCAGTGCGATTATTTTTGGCCTCTCTATTATTTTAGCCTCCGTTTTTCTGGGCAATGCCTATGTTAAAAGAGCAAACCCGCCTCAGGTGATCTCCGTTACCGGTCTGGGCACTCAAAACTTCAGCTCAGATCTTATCGTATGGGAAGGGACTTTTATCACCTTTAATTCAGATCTTCAGTCGGCATTTGAAAAACTAAACAATGATAAGGAAGTGGTAGATCAGTACCTGAAATCAAAAGGTGTTGCGGCAAGCTCGATCATTTTCAATTCAGTTCAGACCATGGAACAACGCGACAATAAATACGAAAGTGGCAATTATGTGGGCAGTATTTTCAGGGGATATGAACTCTCACAAAGCGTACAGATTGAGTCCACAGATGTGGCCAAGATAGAGCAGGTAGCCCGCGAGATTACAGAACTGCTCAATAAGGGCGTTCAATTCACCTCTCCCCCACCGCGATATTATTATACCAAAATGGCCGATCTCAAGATTGAAATGATCTCAAAAGCGACCGAGGATGCCCGGATCAGGGCAGAGAAGATCGCTGAAAATTCGGGTGGCAAATTGGGAGAACTCATCTCGGCCCGGATGGGTGTCTTCCAGATCACAGGGCAGAATTCAGATGAAGCCTACAGCTGGGGTGGGGCATACAATACCAGCGCCAAGAAAAAGACAGCCTCCATTACCATGCGGCTGGAGTATCGTGTGAACTGATGCCCCGGGTAGAATTTTTCTATCTTTAAATTAAACTTTTCCTGTGATTGCATTTCGCCTCTTACTTCTTCTACTTCTTTTCTGGCCTTTTATTCCTATTAGCGGGCAACAAAATCAGGAAATTGAAACTCTTATTCTCAGCTACAATGAGCTTCCGGCAAGCATTGAAAAAGTTCGTTTAGCAGATTCCCTGTTCATTCTATTGAGAAAAAATGACTTACCAAAAGCAGTATATTACCTGCGAGCAGGACTGCAAACATCCCGTACCATTGGCTTTAAGGAAGGAGAGGCGCAAGCAGTATTTAATCTCGGGAAATATCACGGAAAAATACGTGAATTAGATTCCATCAGATTTTATTTTGCCAAGGCCCTGGATCTCTATGAGGTTTTGGAGGATTCGGATCTGCAGTTCGATGTACTCCACAGATGGGCCCGACTTGAAAACCTGGAAGGTCAGTTTCAGAAGGCCCTTGAGTTGTCTGAAAAATCTATAGCACTTGCGAATGAGCAGGGAAATGGTTTAATGCTCGGCGATGCACTCCAAAGAAGGGCAACTATCTATTTAGATAAAGGAGAATACAAGCTGGCTATCGAGGAATTGGTAAAGGCGTCGCGAATCTTGGATACGATACAACCCCCGCAGATGGTTAAAAAAGCAATTGTTGATGTAGGAATAGGGCGTACCGAACTCTTACTCAACAATTACAATAATGCCATTGAGAAGTTACAGGATGGGCTGAGGGTATTCATCGATCAAAAAGAGGAAATGTGGCAGGCAATTACCTATATGGAATTAGCTGCCGTCTATTATGATGAAAAGAAATGGGAACTCTCAATAAAAAATTATGATTCCGCACTGAAGATCAGCCGCCGTAACAATAGAGACGACTTCATTGCGGCTATTTTAGGAAATATGGGTGGAGTCTACGTGGAACAAAAAAACTATAACAAAGCTCTTTCCTATTTATTTGAGGGAAATCGTATCGCAAAAAAGCACGGATCGATAAATAATCAGATCATCTCATATAATGATATCGCCAGCGCATATTATGGCAAAAGAGACTATAAACGGGCTGCAGCAAATTTTTCCAAGGCTATTCATCTCGCGGATTCGATTCAATCTTTAGATGTTTTGTCTGATGCCTACATGGAAAGAGCAAAGGTTTACGAGGCAATGGGGGATTATAAGAGTGCCTTGAAGGATCAGATGAATTTTCAAAAATATCATGATTCCGTTTTTAATATTGCGAAATCCAATCAAATTGAAGCGCTGAAAACTCAGTACGAAACCGAAAAGAAAGAACAACAGATCGCCCTGCAGGAAAATGAGATCGCATTACTCGAAGAAAAACAAAAGGCATCTACTTTGCAAAATTTACTTCTGGTGTTGGGTATTCTCGCCATTAGTGCTGTATTTGGACTAACATATTACGGACTGAGACAACGCATGAAACGCAATCGGGCTGTTCGCGAAAAACTAGATGCTGATCTGGCTTTTAAGAGAAAGGAACTTACTACCCACGCGCTGCATCTGGCGAAAAAGAATGAAGTCCTGGAAGCGATAAAGCAAAAGGCGGATGAACTTAGCCATTCAGCCACCGACAATGGGTATAAAGAATTGATTAAAACAATAAATTTCGATCAGCAGGACGACCGAAACTGGGAAAATTTTACCCAGTACTTCGAGCAGGTTCATAAAGATTTTAGCAAAACGGTAAAAACCCGCTACCCGGAAATCACTAAAAATGAACTGCGCCTGATGGCCCTTCTTAAAATGAATCTCTCGTCAAAAGAGATCGCTACTATTCTCAATATATCGCAGGAAGGCATCAAAAAAGCACGTTACAGACTTCGTAAAAAGCTAAATATCTCCACAGAAGAGTCTCTTCAGGAAATGGTATTAAGCCTTTAAAAAAGGGCAATCCCAGGCCTGTCCCCCTTTTGTCCCTTTATTGATTAAAGGCTGTCCACCCTTTGTCCACCTACATTTTTTTTAGGCCCGCTAACTTCGCTCTAGGTTTGCTGTGTCATCAATTGACAACTACCGTTTTGTGGTCTTGTCCGGTATAGAGAGTACTGCAGACTTCACGCCGGACAGGTCACACAAAACAGTAGCAAGTTTAACCACAAAACAATAGTATTATGAAAACAGTTGACAGACTTTTTAAGCATTTTTTGATCCTTTCGTTGACCCTTAGCATACTGGCTTGTAGCAAAGACGATGCTTCAGGTGGTGAAAATCCTGAAGGAACGGAGGAAGAACTACCTCCTCCTACCAGCTTTGCCGAAGCAATTGCCAGAGGTGACAATTTTGAAGCCTTTCCACAATCCAGAACATTGGATTTGAAAAGCGAGGCCGCACCGGAAAATGAAGATTATGAAGATGAAGATGAGAATGGTGATTTAATAGAAAAACGGTTTATCTGTACCCGAGAAACCTATAGTGTTCTAGACGGTAACGGCCAATTTCCACTTTTCGATACGGCATCCGATGTGATCTATCCGGGCAGCTTGCTGCAGGGTAAGTCACTCACCAATGCCACTCCTTCTCCAATAGTGGTTAAACGTGCCAGCGGTACTATATCTTACAACTTAAACAACGGGAATCTGAATTCGAGTTTTACCACAGAAGGTCCGGTCACAAAAAGCAGTATACAGAATGGTATGAACACCATCATTGCCAATTCGGGAGAGGTAGTTCCTGCCAATTTTCAGCTCGATATTATACAGATAGAATCCGAAAACCAATTGGCGGTAGAGCTGGGCATCGATGTGGAAACCTGGACTACAAGAGTAAGCGCAGATATGTCCTTCAGTTCAGAAAAACAATTCAACCGTACCCTGGTGAAACTAAATCAGTCGTACTACACCATGAGTTTTGATCTGCCGACAAGTCTCGAAGAGATTTTCGATGAGAGTGTTACTCCTGAAGATCTGGCCGTCTATGTCCAGAAAGACAATCCGGCTACCTTTATATCATCTGTTACCTATGGCAGGATATTTTATATGCTGATCGAATCCACATCGAGTCGTGAGGAAATGTCTTCAAAACTGAATGTAGCCTATGGGGCGTTTAGCAATAAAGTAGAAGGTGAATTAGGGGTCAATGCAATGCAGGAGCTCAAAGACCTGAAAATAAAAGTGATCGCATATGGAGGAGATGCCGCCGGTACTTTTAAACTTACAGGCGAGACAAACATCAGCGATATTGCAGATAAATTAGCCGAAAGCACCGATGTAAGAGCCGGTTTACCGCTTTCCTATGTGGTGCGAAGTGTAAAACGTCCCGACCAGATTGTTGGTACCAGGATCGCCACAGAATACGATGTGGTTCAATGCGAACTCAAAGGTGTATTACCGCCGGGAATCTATAAAGATCTTGTAGATCTTTTTGAGGACGGTATCGGAGCAATGGGTCATTTACTCAACAGCGATGTGATCGTGTTTAACAAGGCTGGAACCAAATATGCCTGGTTTAACGGAAACACTCCTGGAATTCTGTCGGATGGTGATCGCAAAATATTCGATATCAATGATCCGGATGCCCCCCTTGGTGCACTGGTGCTGGAAAATGTAGGGGCCGCGGTACACTTTGCCGATGCCCTTGACGCCAGATTATATATCTTCAGTGGGGACGGATTTAAACTTCAGATATTTCGCATTGGAAACTATCAGGAAAATGTACTGCCGTCAGGACCTGTTGGAACTGCCGGAGGTGTGAGGCTGACCAATGAAATTTTTACCGATAGTGGTAACTTTTTCCTGGCCAGCGAAGGAATCGGTGCCGGGGTTCGGATTGGTGCCACATCCATGGCATACTTTGGTGCGATAGGTGATGGATACCAGATCTATAATTCAAGCGGTACGGGCAGCTGGTCTACAACAGTTTACCCTTCTAACGAATGGTTTATAGGTCAGCCTCATGATGGTGCGGATTTGTTCAACAAAGTTGGCGCAGCTACCTATTTTACACTCGGAGGAAGCAGCGGACGTTATCTTTTTGCGAATGAGGCCGGTACTGAGATTATGGAGTGGTTCTCTTTTGCTAATGAAAATGATCGATTTAAAGGTCCCTGGGTGATCAACTAGTTAGATTTTAAGTTTGTTCAAAGAAAAAGCCCCGTAGTGCAATACTACAGGGCTTTTCTAATCAAAAACCAACCTAAACACATGAACTTATTATGACACTTAAATTTTTTGCTTTTTCATAGCAATTTATATCTATAACAATCCAGTATTAAAATACCCTACCTCTTTTTTAAAATTTTTATATTTACAGTTAATATAATACCGCTAAATGACTGATAAATACTTCGATGAACTCAGTTCCGAACTACAAAAAGGAAGTTTGGAAAAAAATCATCCTTTCCGATATTTCACCATGGCTACAGTAGGTGTAGACGGTATGGTTCGCCAAAGAACTCTGGTACTAAGAAAAGTTGGACCCGAATTGTTATTGACTTTTTTCACAGACTACAGGTCGAAAAAAATTATGCATATCCATGAAAACAACCGCGTGAGTCTTCTTTTTTATCATCCGGATGAGTTGTTACAACTCCGAATAGACGGACTGGCGGAGATCGACAGGGATGAAAATGCTATTAAATCGTACTGGAAGAATGTAAAAGAAGCCCAACGCAAGGCTTATACCACCGCCATAGCTCCGGGTAGCGAATTGGAAAACCCGGAATCATTGGAGTACCTCAATGAGAACAACTATTTCTGTGCGGTTAATATCACCCCTTTTAAAATAGAGTACCTCAAATTAAAAGATCCGAACCATATAAGGGTAAACTATTCAAATACCAATCGTGGCTGGGATGGAAGTTACCTTGTTCCCTAGCCCTATTTCATCGAATCAAGGATGATTGTAATATCTTCCTCGGTTGTATCGGGGTTGATAAAACAAAAACGTACCACAGTTTCATATTCACCCTCCTGCTTCCATCGGGTAGGAGTCACCAGGGCGAGACCTTCGCGATGATTTTTATAGGTCCATGACTTATAATCTTCCTCATTCCAACCTATCCTTCTGAAAAGTACAATGGACAGGCTCGGGGGTCTTACCAACTCGAGCTCAGGGCGCTGGCCAATTATCTTTCCCGCCAATTGAGCCAGAGAGATTCCCCGTTCTACGGCCCATTTGTATTTATCTGTACCATGAGTTGCCAGCGAAAACCATAAGGGCAGCCCACGCAATCGTCTTGTAAGCTGTATTTGATAATCAGCCGGATTAAAACCCTGCGCACCGGGATCCTTTACGATCTCCAGATATGATCCCTCTTGTTCGTGTGCTTCTTTTGCCAATGTCGGATCACGGTAGAGCACGGTACCACAATCGTATGGGGAAAACAACCATTTATGCGGATCGATGGTAATACTATCTGCTTTTTCAATACCATTGAATAAATTCCGTACCGAATCGGCGACCAGTGCCCCTCCTCCATAAGCGGCATCAACATGGAACCAAAGTCCTTCCTTCCTGCAAGTATCAGCGATCCCATCCAGATCATCCACAATACCGGCATTGGTAGTACCTCCAGTGGCCACCACAGCAAATAGCCGGGCACGTTGTTCCCGATCCAGGGATTTTATCTTTCGCGTCAATAATTCGGATGTCATATGATCTTCCGTTTCGACAAGAATAAGGTCCACATCGATAACCTTGGCCATGGCTTTGATCGAAGAATGCGCCCCACTTGAGCCTATTATGATGCCTTTCTGATCATTCCGACCATTTATTTTTCGCCAATGCTCCCTTGCTGTGACCATGGCCGACAGGTTAGCGGCAGTACCCCCACTGGTAAAAACCCCGAATGCCCCTTCAGGCATCCCGGTGAGTGAAACCAACCATTGGATCGCCACATTCTCGCAGAAGATCCCGCCGGCTCCCTCCATCCAATAGGCTCCATGTATACTGGCCGCCGAAGTCACCAGATCGAATAAGATCGCAGCGCGTGTAGGCGCGGCTGGCACAAAGGCCAGGTGCCTGGGATGATCAATCGGGACAGTAGCCTTGACCAGTATATCACGAAATAAGCGAAATGCTTTTTCACCTCCGATACCTTCGCCCGTAACCGTTTCTCCCACCAATGCCTTTAATTCTTCTTCCTTCTTCGGCGCTCCAAGAGGTGGGCGGGTGTTTGTGATCCGGCTTACGGCATATTTCATGACATCGAGTGTCATTTCTACCGTGTCTATGTCTATATTATGCATCTGGTTGATTATTTTTCACTGTTCCGCAGTCTGCTCATCGACGCATGACTGTGAATTCTAACTTTAACGGTTCTAGTGCTTCGAACAACATCGGGATCAGTTCCTTACCATAATCGAGGTATAATTCGGAAAAATTAAGTGCCCTTTCCTGCAGGGACTGATTCGGAAACAATTCGTTCTGAAGATCGGTCATTCGAACAACCTGGTCTTTAAGTTTTCGCTTTTGAGCTTTTAACAGGCGTTTTTCAAGATGCTCAAGTCCCTTAATCTGTTTAACCTCCTGTGCCCTGACCGCCCCTAAAAAAGATTTATCGGTTTCTTCAGCGATACGATGAAGATCCTCGAACTGCCTGCGTAGGTGGTCCTTCTGAGGTGAGAAATCCATATCGATATTCGAGATCTCTCTTATTTTTTTGTTGATAAAACTACTTTGTTTTAAAAAGATATCTTCCAGGCTCAGATCTAACCGTTGTAATTTACCATATTGCTTTTCAGTGATCATAAGGCCCGAGTTCCTCAATAAAAGTATGGGAAAAGGGACCTGATAGGTTTCGAAAGCTCTTTTGAGTTCCAGCCAATAGGCGATCTCACCACCACCTCCTATATAACAAAGATTCGGCAGTATTACTTCCTGATATAAAGGCCTGCTGATCACATTGGGCGAGAATCTTTCCGGATGCTGCTCAAGTTCATCCATTATTTCGGTTTTGCTAAACCGGATGTCTGTATTGTTTATGGCAAAACCCTCCCCGGCAATAACAATACGTTCCCTCAGCCCATCCTTGAGATAAAAATAGTTGATCTCTCTGGGGTTGACCTGAATAAGGAAGTTCTCCGCGGCGTTTTCCCATTCCGAGAGGGTGGCACTTACCGCCTTAAACGCACTGTTTTCAAACAGGTCTTTTTGTACATAGGGCGACATAAGTTTTTTAAGACCAGGATCATCCCCGTCCAGGACTACCAGTCCATAATCGCCGAATAACTCGTTGGCCAGGTGTCTTGTGGCATCAGCGAGGGTCTTATGTTCAAGATATGCCCTTTTAAATAACCCCAGTATCTCATCGGTGTGTCTGTTTTTTCCCAAAGCCCCTTTAAAAGCCTTGTAAACTTCATCCAATCC
This sequence comes from Flavobacteriaceae bacterium, assembly GCA_039768345.1. GTDB lineage: Bacteria > Bacteroidota > Bacteroidia > Flavobacteriales > Flavobacteriaceae > JAHEJJ01. The sequence continues at coordinate 8,571 of JBDNAQ010000290.1, read as the reverse complement.
TTCGGTATCCAATCGTCCGACAGCTCCAGAGGAATTACGGTTCCATCGTAGTTTCTGTCCCCGGAAATTGAAATAATTAATCTCGTCAAAGTCGTGGTCTTCAGAGGCCATCCAATAGATGGGGACAAACTGATAATCCGGGTAGGTTTCTTTTAAACTCCTGCAAAGATTGATCGTACTGACAATCTTATAGAGAAAATACAAGGGTCCTGTGAAGAGGTTTAGCTGGTGCCCGGTGACTATGGTAAAGGTTCCCGGATCTTTCAGTTTCTGAATATTTGCCTCGGTGGATTTACTTATTGAGACATTTTCGTACTGTGATTCCAAAGCACTATGAAGTACCTTACGGTGTTGCTGGGGATATCCAGCTTTTTTTTCCTCGATCTGAGGTCCGAAAGATTGTTTTTGTGGGAAACGATGATAATATGGACGAAGATGTTCACTTTCATCCAAATAATCGTTGATCAGGTTGGTAAAATAACCGGTTTTTCGATAGGATATACACTCGACCTCCATAGAGCGGATCAGATTCCAATCAAATATAGGATTAGTTCTGCTATCTCTTCACAAAAATACGTTAAGATGTTTTGTCAATGTCGTTTTCAGGGGGAACCAGAATTGATCTGATGCTAATGGCCCCGCACAATTGGATACTCAACGATCTTATCCCTGGAAATTATCTATATTAGTTAGATTTGAATTTGCGCCGAAAACAGGAACATAATGAGAATATATTATGCCGTATTGCTTTTGATCTTTAGTCATGCTGTCTATGGCCAGGATCTTAAGTCACCTGCAGAATTCCTCGGATATGAATTGGGTTCCAAATTCACCCCGCATCACAGGGTGGTCGATTACTGTGAACACCTGGCAGAAAATGCCAATAAATTGGCAAGGCTTCAGTATTATGGGAAGACCTATGAAGACAGGCCCCTTCTACTGCTCTATGTCTCATCGGAAGAAAACCTACGTTCTCTGGAAAGCATTCGCCTGGAGCACCTCAAGAGCACAAATGGTGGTAGCGGTTCTGGAAAAGCAATAGTCTGGCTGAGTTATAATGTACACGGTAACGAAAGTGTTAGTACCGAGGCTTCAATGCAGACGCTTTATGAATTGCTCACATCCCGCCAGGAATACCTGGAGAATACAGTTGTCATTCTGGATCCTTGTATTAATCCTGATGGGCGTGACCGATATGTAAACTGGTACCGACAGGTAAAAAACGCTCCCCACCAACTCGATCCGCTAAGTCGTGAACACCACGAAGGTTGGCATAGTGGGCGAAGTAATCATTATATGTTCGACCTCAACCGGGATTGGGCATGGTTAACACAGTTGGAAAGCCAGCAGCGTATAGTAGAGTACAACCGATGGCTTCCTCATATCCATGTCGATTTTCACGAACAGGGTGTGGATTATCCTTATTTCTTTGCACCGGCTGCAGAGCCTTTCCATGAGGTGATCACAGAATTTCAGCGCGAATTTCAAACCATTATCGGCAAAAATCACGCTAAATATTTTGATGCCAAAGGCTGGTTATATTTTACCAAGGAACGTTTCGACCTGTTTTATCCGAGCTACGGTGATACCTACCCGACCTATAATGGAGCCATAGGCATGACATATGAGCAAGGTGGTGGTGGCAAAGCTGGCCTGGGGGTATTGACCAGCAATGGAGACACACTCACCTTAAAGGACCGTATCGATCATCATCTCACCACCGGATTATCTACCATTGAAGTTGCATCCAAACATTACGAAAAGTTAAATCAGGAATTTGCCAGCTTTTTCAATTCCCATCGATATAAATATAAATCTTACCTCTTAAAAGGTGGAGAGGATCAACTGAGAAAGCTTTCCTCCTGGCTCGATAAACACAGTATCGAATATGGTAGTGGAACTGGCACCACGGTTAAGGGCTACCGCTACCATACACAGCGGACCGAATCCTTCAGGAGCGACGATCAAACTCTGATCGTAAGTACGGATCAGCCGAAAGGAACTCTTGTAAAAGTGCTGTTCGAACCCAATGCCAAACTAACCGATTCCCTCACCTATGATATCACGGCCTGGTCCTTACCCTATGCTCACGGCCTGGATGCACTGGCCTCCGAAACCAAAGTAGATAGCCGGATACCTGTTTTGAAACAAACCGTAGTATCTGATATAAACCCTGAGGCTTATGCCTTTTTTACCGATTGGAACAGCATGGATGACGCTCGTTTTTTAACCGCATTACTCCAGGAAGGTATCAGGGTGCGCAGTTCCAGGGAGGTTTTTAGCACTGATAATAAAACATATCTAAGAGGTAGCCTTATCATCACCAGAAAGGATAATGAGAACAGGAGCGATTTTGTAGATATTCTTACTGAAGCTTCGAAAAAATATCATAAAAAACTTTTTCCAACACAATCCGGATGGATTGATAACGGTAAAGATTTGGGATCGGGTCAGGTAAAAATGATCAAAAAACCAAGGGTGGCCATGTTAGCTGGTTTACCCGCCTCAACGATAAATTTTGGTGAAATCTGGTATTTCTTTGAACAGGAATTAAAATATCCATTGACCATCCTGAAATCTGATCGCCTGGAAACCACCTTATTACCTTCCTTTGATATTATTATCCTGCCGCATGGTAGCGGATATAAGGAATTTATGTCTGAGCAACTACTCGATAAATTGCGGAAATGGACGAATGAAGGGGGGCAACTGATCCTGGTAGGTGGTGCTATCAAAGGTGTAGCTGGAAAGGAAGGATTTAAAATAAAAGCACGCGAGATCAAAAAAGACAGTGCTGAGATCGATTTAAATCCATACCGGCAAACGGCCCGGGATCGGTTAAAAGAGGCTGTGAAAGGGGCTATTTTCAGAACATGGGTAGATCCCACGCATCCACTGGCCTTTGGATATGAGAACAGATATTTCACCTTGAAAAGACGCAACGGTAGTTACGATTTGCTTCAAACAGGCAATGTTGTGGCGATAAGGGACCGAACAACGCCAGTGGCAGGGTTTTCGGGAAGTGAAACACCAGAACGCCTCGTTAATAGTTTGGTTTTTGGGGTGGAAAACATCGGTCAAGGTCGTGTCGTCTATTTCGTAGATAATCCTCTTTTCAGAGGTTTTTGGGAAAACGGAAAGCTGTTTTTTGCCAATGCCCTATTTATGCTGAACTGATCCTTACCTTCTCAATATAGAAAAAAGGCCACAGAAATTACACCTACCGCGGCAATGGGAACCACAAATAACATATAGAGAAAGGATATAAAACCCGATTTAAAAAACGCGCCGACCCAGTGACTGCGATAAAAATTTCTAAGTGCGATCATCAGATATAACATCACCGACATCAAAATAATGAATTCAAGTGCCCCCGGAAGATCAATCACCATGTTGATAACAAGCAGAACGCAAAATGTTGTAAATAAAAAGGTAAAATAGTAAAAAGAGAATACCATGTGGTGAGCAAAACTACCCCGCTTCCAATAGAATAATTTTAAGAGGAGTGCAAAAAGTGGCAACAAGACAAACATAGCCACTGGAATAGTATCATATAATGTCTGAAGAAGTCCGCCTGCGCGCTGTTCATAGAGCTTTAAAAGCTGAACAAAGAGTCTTTTATTAAATGCACTTGCATCATCTTTTAAACCTATAGCCTTAAGTTTTTCATCTAAAGGTGCCCCGGCGGCTATCAGCGAATCGAGTTTCTCCTGTGATAATCCCAGAGAAAAAGCACGTTGATTAGGACTGGCCACAATGATTGAATCCAGTCTTTCAATTTCCTCATCATCAAAGCGCGTAAATTTCTGGTTTTCCTTCAATACCTTCCTCGCTTGCTCTATTCCAAGTGAATCCTGTACCGCGGGAATTGAATCGAGGTTGATCTCTGTCTCGAATCCTTTTTCCAGGGCCTTATTAACCTCCTTATCTGCCTTGCGAACACTAAAGGAAAATATGAAAAAGAACAACACCGAAATAAAAAGGTAAAACTGTGCCGGATGCAGATATTTAAGCCTTTTCCCATCTACAAAACGCCTTGCCAGGACACCGGGTTTCAGCATCAGTGGGATAAAACTCCTGAAAAACCTGGCATCAATCGAAAAATAATTTTCAATCGTATTACTGAATAATACACCAAAAGTGAGATTGTCTATCGCTTCCTGTCCGCAATAAGGGCAGTAATCAAAGGAGGAATCAAAGGATTTCTCGCAATTCTTGCAGAGGTCTTTACTGTCCATGGTTGGTCTTTGTGTTAAAACTACAAAAGATCTCAGAATACAGAACCGTGGCTGAGATGCATTAGTTAATATTTTTTTTAAATATTTGTAACAAATACAGGCCAAAACATACTAACGGGCTGTATCCTTAACACTAAAAAAGAAATACTATGAATGCAATTAAAACATTTTTCTCTGTATTGCTGCTAATCATCGCAATTCCGACCCAGTCGCAAACAGTAGATGAGATCCTCTCGAATTACTATGAAAATATTGGTGGTCTGGAAAATCTGAAAAACCTTCAGGGTATCAAAATGAAGGCTAAGGTAACCCAACAGGGTATGGAGATCCCATTGGAAATAATTCAGTTAAAAGATGGACGCCAAATGACTGTGATCAGCTTCCAGGGACAGGAGATAAAGCAAGGTGTATACGATGGGGAAGTATTATGGAGCACTAACTTCATGACGATGAAAGCCGAAAAAAGCGATGCCGAAGCTACAGAAAATTTCAAACTCAATACAAATGACTTTCCCGATTCATTTGTCGACTACAAAGACAAGGGATATACCGCCGAACTCCTCGGTAAAGAAACCATCGACGGTACGGAAACCTATAAGATCAAATTGATTAAAGAGCCATTAATGGTCGACGGAAAACAAGAAGATGATATCAGTTTTTACTTTTTTGAAACTGAAAATTTTGTTCCGATCGCAATGCAATCTGAAGTGAAAACCGGCCAAATGAAGGGAATGACACAAGAAGTCACCATGAGTGATTATCAGGAAGTCGATGGGCTCTACTTTCCATTTTCCATGACACAAGGGGTTAAAGACGGACAGTCTCAGCCTGTTATCATAGAAAGCATCGAATTAAACCCAGAGGTAGTTGATGAAGCCTTTGCCTTCCCCGAAGAAATGGCATCGGAAGAAACAAAAGAATAATCATAAAATCCTTTACGGCCTTTAGCGATAAAGGCCTTTTTTAGCTCAATTCAGAACCTTATGAAAAAACTAGGTATATCCTCGGTCATATTGGGGTTGTTACTACCCCTAACCTTAATGGCCCAGCAAGAAGAAACTATTAAGGTCGGAGATTACTTCGGCGATATAAAGGCCCGGCACATTGGTCCGGCTTTGATGAGTGGGCGCATTAACGATCTGACTGTTCATCCATCTAATAGCAGGGTCATTTATGCTGGTGCTGCAGGTGGCGGTGTTTGGAAATCTACAGATGCCGGTGCCACCTTTAATCCCATCTTTGAAGACTACTGTCAGTCTATAGGGAGTATTGCCCTCGATCCCAATGATCCAGATAACACCATATACGTTGGTACAGGGGAAACCTGGCCGCGAAATAGTGTTTCAGTGGGAGATGGTCTGTATAAATCTGTTGATGGCGGTGCGAGCTGGAACAAGATCGGATTTGATAAATCTGAACGCATCTCCAACGTAATAGTTAATCCGAAAAATTCCGACGAGGTTTATGTTGGTGTACTTGGAGCCCTGTGGAGCGATAGCGATGAACGAGGAGTCTATAAATCCTCAGACGGTGGAAAAACATGGGAGCAATTACTGTATATCGATGCCAAGACCGGATGTGCTGATATGGTTATGGATCCCGGAAATCCTGAGATTTTATATGCATCGATGTGGGAATTCAGACGTACGGCATGGTCGTTCGATTCGGGCGGAGAAAATAGCGCCCTATATAAGTCTTCCGATGGCGGAAAAACATGGAATAAAATTCACAACGGATTCCCTAAGGGATCTTTAGGCCGACTGGCTATAGCAGTCGCACCTTCCAATACCGATGTTTTATACACGGTGATTGAAGCGGAGGAGGACGAACGGAAAGGTCTTTATCGCAGTAATGATGCAGGTGATAGCTGGGAACAACTCAACAATGACTTTGGGATCACCGTCAGACCATTTTACTTTTCAAGGATTAATGTTGATCCTAGAGATGAGAACGTAGTGGTGAAAGCCGGACTCTTTGGTTCCATTTCGCGTGATGGGGGTAAGACCTTTAAAAGTCTCGGATCCATGCACCCCGATATCCATGACATTGTCTTTGGCATCAACGACTCAGATGTTATGTATGTAGGTACCGACGGCGGGGTATACCGCAGTCATGATGGGGGCACCACATTAGACTTTGTCGACGATCTTCCGCTGTCGCAATTCTACCATATCAGCGTGGATGATGCCGAACCATATAATGTTTATGGCGGGCTTCAGGACAACGGATCATGGTATGGCCCTTCTTCTTCCCCAGGTGGAGTGGAGGCCCGTGATTGGCATTCTGCAGGACAGGGTGATGGTTTCAGGGTATTAAAACATCCGACAAAACCGGTGGTTTATTCGGAAATGCAGGGAGCCGAGAATGTATGGCGAATAGATACCGAAAGGAATTTGGTAAAAACCATTCAACCTCAGCCTTCGGAAGGAATAGAAAAACTTCGGTTTAATTGGAATGCACCTATGGCTATCAGCAGCCATGATCCCGATCGCTTTTATATGGGCAGTCAGTATCTGCATAAATCTGAGGATATGGGCGATAGTTGGGAGATCATCTCTCCAGACCTTACCACTAATGATCCTGCCAAACAGAATCAGGTAGATTCAGGCGGACTGTCGAAGGATAATTCAGGCGCGGAAAACCATACGACCATATTTACCATTATGGAATCTCCTCTCGATGAAAAAATTATCTGGGTGGGCACCGACGATGGGAACGTACAGGTTACACGCGATGGTGGTAAAAAATGGACTAATACGGTTCAAAATATCCAGGGCTTACCAGCCAATACCTGGTGTTATCACATCGAGGCCAGCTCACATGATAAAGGGACTGCTTACGCTGTTTTTGATGGGCATACCGCCGGAGATGGGAATACCTATGTATTTAAAACTACAGATTTCGGTATGAGCTGGATAAATATTTCTACCGACGAGATTCACGGATTTGCCAGGAGTATACAGGAAGATTTTGTAAATCCTGATCTTCTGTTCCTGGGAACGGAATTCGGGCTTTATATAACTTCGGATGGCGGCAGTCATTGGAGCAAGTTCACCAATAACATGCCTGCGGTAGCCATTCATCACCTGGAAATGCAGAAAGCTACAAGCGATCTGGTAATGGGTACTCATGGCCGTGGAGTGATCATCGTAGACGATGTTTCTCCCTTGCGCCTTATCAACGAAGATCTGCTGAGTAAAAAAGTGCATTTTTTCGCAAATAATCCGACCGTTATCAACGAAGAAACTAATTTCTCTGGTGGTTTTGGTAATCAGACAGAATTTGTCGGGCGTAGCAAAACCAAAGATCTTCAGCTAAAATACTTATTAAGCAAACGACATACTTTTGGCAAAATGACTTTGGAAATTCACGATATGAATGGAACGAAAGTCGCTGAATTAGGTCCTGGCAAAGCCAAGGGTGTCAATATTGTTAATTGGAATTTTAAGCGTAAGCAACCCATAGTAGCCAAGGGAAAAACCTTGACCTTCGGAGGGTTTACTTCCCCAACAGTCCCGGCAGGCCAATACAAGGCCGTTATGACCAAAGGAAAGGAATCCTATGAGCATGAGTTCGAATTGGTCTACGATAGCGCATCACCGCTCTCTGAAGAAGATCGTATCCTTAAGAACAACACAACAGATCAGTTGTACAATATGACCCAGGAACTGGCATATTTTGTTTATGAGGTAGATGTATTTATCGCTCAGGCTGAAACCGAGGGGAATACCAAAATGCTTGGGAAGTTGAACGAGCTGAAAGAAGGCCTGGTAATTACCACTGGAGATAACTATGTAGGTACGGCCGATCCCCAGCTCAGGGAGAAAATGGCCAAACTCTATGGTAAAGTAGCCGGCAGTTATGACAAACCTTCCGCCGCCGATATGGAAAATCTGGGTATTATCATCGCCCGCTTTGACAAGGCTAAGGCCGATTTTGATAAACTCAAGAAGAAAATTCGAGAAGCCGAATCCATGACGCTAAAATCTTACCAGGAATTCCTCGACGGAAAATAATCTGAAAGGCCATCGAAAAGATGGCCTTTTTGTTTTACGTTTTATCCATATCTAGCATTTCCTTTCACTCGAATTTCGTATTTTATAAGGAGATTCTTAGATCGATAGCAGATCTCAGGCTTCGAATCGGGTATTGGAGTGAGTACATGGAAAGAACGATTATCATACCCCTTATTGTAAGTCTATTGGCAATAGGCATTTTTGGCTGGGTTGGATATATTATCAGCACAGTCTGGTTATTTATTCCCGGAATCATTATAGCTTTCTTTATCTACCTCAAAAAGGCGTATCGTAAAATGCCGTCGCCCGATAAGATA
>JBDNAQ010000289.1:0-11494 GCA_039768345.1 Flavobacteriaceae bacterium | reverse complement strand
GTATTCTTTCTGATTTTGGCAGCCTTCATTTCGATCCTTTTTTAATTAGATTCTGTTATGCTAGTTTTGTTACACTTAATAGGAAGTAATGTAATCGTTTTTAATACTAATTTTTGTTTTACTTCATTTGTGATCTTCTCGGAACAATCGCCTTCGCCATTTCCGGCGTTTTGGTTGCTATGGACAAGAAACTTGATCTGTTCGGCGTGTTTATCATTGCTTTTGTTACCGCCATTGGTGGCGGTACCTTACGAGATGTTCTTATTGGGGAAACGCCTGTGTCCTGGATGCGCGAGTCGGCATACACGTTTACGATAATTGGTTCTGTAGTCTTTGCCGTCTTACTTCAGCACCGCTTAAAATATTTAAGAAGGTCATTGTTTTTATTCGACACCATCGGCATTGGGCTGTATACCATGGTGGGCATAGAAAAAGGTCTTGATGCGGGGTTGATGCCGTTTATCTGTATTGGACTGGGGGTAATGACGGCAAGTTTTGGAGGTATCCTGAGAGACATGCTGTGTAATGAGATCCCGGTGATTTTCAGGAAAGAGATCTATGCTACAGCCTGTATTTTAGGTGGAGCCTCTTATTTTTTACTCGTGAAACTGCCTTTTAAAAACGAATACGCTTATATCGCGGCCATTCTGATTACTATCGTAACCCGATTGCTCGCAGTACGATATAAACTGGCACTTCCAAATATCTACAAATAAGACTTCATCAGTTTTGTTCTATTCGCTTTTCAACACCAGCTTGTTCTGGAGTTTGCCCCAGTAATAATCCGAGTAATAGGCCATAAATGAAATTAGAAGTGCTTACCTCAATTCCGTGTCCCCAGCGAACATAACCTGGCATGAGATCATTGGCAGGGATAAGCGGTGCTATGGCTCCTATGACAGCAAAGACCAAACCTATGAAAATTGCATTTCTGAGCCGGGAACCGGTCATGGTTCGTAGTATAAGAATGGCTACACCAACGAAGAGGAATCCACGCAGGTAAATCTGTGTTTGAATCATCAATGGAAAATCGGGAAGTTTGCCATCATAAAAATTCATTATATCTGGCCGGGCAATGGAAAGGATTAGACCAGCACCAATATAGAAGAATAAATACATAATATCCCCAAGAAGAATACGCCAGATCCAACCGCCAGTATTTCTCGACTGAAACTTCATTTTGCCGGTTGTATTAGCCTTTAAAATAGATCGGAATACAAGAACATAAAGGGGGCTGAACACTAAAGCGACCATCAGGCCACGATATAATTCTGAGATCGTTTCACCCCTGTCGGTAATGTTAAAGATATAAGCCTCAATCAGCAGATTAAAATGTCCAATAATAAAATAAATCAAGAAAACTCCAAGCATTAATTGCCACCGTTTCAATCGCGATTTCATTATATAAAAACCTAGGATCAGGGCGACTAGAAAATTAGCCAGGAATACCCAACCATCTAAAATATGGTTGCCAGGTACATCTGTCAGCCAGGATATTACGACATATATAAGATGTAGTAAAATTGAACCCAAAATTGCGTTAATAGTTAATTTCCAATACATATTATCCAAGTTTTTTAAGAGTAACTGTTGATTTTTTACACCAATTTAAGGTGGTCCTATAGGAGACTAAACCGTGCTCAAAGGCAAGTTTTCCTTGTATTGGTAAATCATCAAATAAAGGGCTGTCATAATAGCGCTGAAGTTCTTCAATGTACTTTTTTACCATCTCTGCCAGCGAATGAAGAAATTCTATCTTTTGCTCTTTTGTTAACAATGTACCCATTAATCCAAACCGCAGAAGTAATTCGTTTAGCCTGTGGGTAATGTCTTTCTTTTCAATAGGTTGTAAGAACCACTGTATAAGAATTTCTTTCCCGGTAGAGGTGACAAAAAATTTTTGTTTTTTGTTTTCGGTTGTCCATTTTATAATCAAACCTTGCTTTTGCAACCTGTTCAGTGCAGGATAAATGGAACCAGGACTGCTGCTGAAGTTGCCAAGTGCAGTTGTTTCGAATTCCTTCCTGATACCGTATCCGCTGAGCGGATTTTTATTGACCAGGCCGAGGATAGCATAATCCAGGGCCGTGGGGCTAAATGATTTTGGAATACTCATTTTAATACGTTTCGTATCACGAATATAATACGAAACGTACTAAAATACAAATTATATTTGTTTTTCGTTTTGCTTGATGTAAGCGATAAAAAGAGATTAATCTAAGACTTCTGCTTTGAGTATGTAAATGTTCCTTGACGGCCAGTCACCTTCATCAACAGGTTGTTGGTTTATTTTATCAACCACATCCATTCCTTTGATGACTTTTCCAAAAGGGGTGTAATTACCATCCAGGTGGTACGATCCCGGTTTGGTAACCACTATAAAGAATTCATATGGTGAAGCCAACATATGGGGATTGTCCATTTCACTACTAGGCATTGAGATTGTTCCGCGGTGATGCTTATAACCTTTTCTTGTATCGGGCGGTAATAAATATCTGCCGATAGTCCTCCTTTTCACCGCTGTTTCTTTGGTATCTGCATTTCCTCCCTGTATGATGAAGTCCTTTACGACCCGGTGAAACATGGTATTATCGAAATAGCCCATCCTGGTGAGATAGATAAAATTTGCCTTGTGATAGGGTACATTATCATAGAGTTGAATGGTAAAACTCCCAAAACTGGTTGTTAGTTTTACCTTGTTCTCTTTCAATCCCTTTTGGTAATCGAAAAAAAAGTCGATAGCATTTTCCTCGGTGAGTACAAATGCTTCTTCTTCCTCTTCAACCTGTGCTTCAATAGTTTCGTTGATAGGGATACTATCTTGAACTTCCGCCTCGATGGTCTTTCCGGGCTTCGTATCTTTGGGTTGTTCTCCGCAAGAAAGGGAAAACAACAACAGTATTGATGCACACCCGGTAAATTTGCTCAGCTTCATGGATTTTCTTGAGTTTTCACATGCGATCCCAAAAATAAAAAATCTAACGCTTCCAGGGCGTGACTCCCATTATAAAATGGCGCCAGAGGCGAGAATCGAGGAATTGAAGGAACGGGAGGATAAGAAAAAATTCCCTAAAAAGGCGGGTGTTATGGCCTTGTTTTATCCCCATGCCGCCCATGATACGAGGCTCTTGCTCATTCTGCGTAATCGTTATCCAGGTGTTCATTCAGGACAAATCAGTTTTCCGGGTGGGCAATACGAGACGGGCGACAGGGACATGCTCGATACGGCTTTGCGGGAATCATGTGAAGAAGTGGGCGCCGTTAAGTCTGATATCGAAGTGATACGGCCGGTAAGTGAGCTGTACATTCCGCCCAGTAATTTTGAAGTCTCTCCATTCGTAGGGCTATATCATAAGGAGAAACCGTTTGAAAGACAAGCCTCGGAAGTAGAAGCATTGATCGAGGTACCCGTTTCAGACCTCCTCGACGATAGCAAGCTCGTTATGAAAAATCTGTCTACTTCCTATGCCAGCGAAATCGAAGTTCCTGCCTTCCTGTTCGACGGTCATATTGTTTGGGGTGCCACGGCCATGATGCTAAGTGAGATCCGGGAATTACTTCAAAAAGTCTTATAATCCTTATTTTGTAGATTTGCAGACTATGGGTTGGATCAAGAAAAATCCTTTCGGGCACATTCTTTTCTTAAAGAAATGGTTGATTCGTGTAATGGGTATTGTTACCCACCAGCGCTATAAGGGCTTTAATAAATTAGAGATCGACGGGTCTGATATCATCCGCGAACTTCCCGAGACCAATGTTCTTTTTGTTAGTAATCATCAGACATATTTTGCCGATGTCGCCGCTATGCTCCATGTTTTTAACGCCAGCCTTCATGGCAGGGATGATACGATTAAGAATATCGGATATCTCTGGAGACCCAAATTGAATATCTACTATGTTGCTGCCGCAGAAACCATGAAAAAGAGTCTGCTTACCAAAATATTTGCCTATGCAGGTTCTATAAGTATTGATCGTACATGGCGAGCCGGTGGTAAAGATGTACAAAGGCAGGTGAAAATGAGTGATATCACCAATATTGGTGTGGCTTTGAACGATGGTTGGGTGATCACTTTCCCTCAGGGAACCACTACACCATGGAAACCGCTGCGAAAAGGGACAGCTCATATAATAAAGAAATATAAACCTCTGGTCGTTCCGGTGGTTATCGATGGTTTTCGACGGTCATTCGATAAAAAAGGCCTCTTGATTAAAAAGAAGGGCATCCTACAGTCTATAGTGATCAAGGAACCTCTCGATATAGATTATGACAACGAGTCGGTAGACTCGATTATCGAGAAACTCGAATACGCTATTGAACAGCATCCATCATTTCTTAAGGTAATCCCGAAAGAAGAACTGCAGGCTTATGAAGAAAAGCATAAAAAGCGCAAATGGCGTGCTCCTTAAATTTCGAGCTGCTTAAGTTCATTATAGTTTCTTCCTAGTTTACGGATTAGTAATCCATATATCAGAAAATAGATCAACCCAATTAAAGCGGTAAAGAGTATCCCCATTATTATGAATACAAATGATATCAGGGCTTTAAGTCGGGCAGGGGAAAGATTTGTGGCGTCATCATCAAGGTTTAGCACCGTAATCAGATGTTCTCCATCACTCAAATAAATGGCCGTGGCAATGGCCAGAAACGTAAACAGGAACAAAGACAAAGCGAAGATGATATAATGCTTAACAGTTCGTCTGGTACGTATAATCCTTCGCATCAAATCCTTGGCATTTTCCAGCACTGAGATCTCTCGATAGCGTTTATAGAACTGAAAAATAAAATAGAATACCACGATGTAATTAAAGATGCTGATACCTATCATCAGATTTTTTACCCCCAGCTGTTCGTAGAATGGCACGCCCTCACGTACAGAAGGTAATAGATATAGTAAATGGGGTAGAACAAATTCTATAATGCTTATAATAAATATCCATTTAACAATAGAAGAGGATTTCTTCCAGAGCATTGAATAAATCTCATCATAGGACAGTTTAGGCATCGTGCCTTCCTTTTTTTGCCAGTCCTTTTTTAGTAGTTCGAGTTCGTCCATTATCATCACGGATTAACTATAGTTCTCAATTTCTTTTTGATTCTGTTCATTTTAACCCTGGCATTGACCTCGCTGATACCTAAAGTATCAGAAATCTCGCCATAATCCTTGTCTTCGAGATATAAGAAGACCAATGCTTTATCGATATCCCCTAATTGTTTCAGCGCATTGTACATTAGTCTTAGCTGTTGTTCCTGTGTCTCATCATAATCATCAGACTTTATCTTATAAATGAAATCGCTGTAGTCTTGAGTCCGAACCTGTTTTTTTGATTTTCGATACAGTGTAATGGCGGTATTCAGCGCCACCCTGTACATCCAGGTACTGAACTTTGATTCCCCTCGAAATTTTGGATATGCCTTCCACAATTGTATAGTGATCTCCTGAAATAAATCATTATGCGCATCCCTGTTGTTTGTGTACAGGCTGCATACCTTGTGAACAATATTCTGATTGTCCTCAAGCTCGGTCACAAATTTGTGCTCAAGATCTTTTTTCACTCGTGGTTGGTAGCTGTTAAAGAATTAGTCCTTAAACTGATCGATTTGTTACACCAAAACAACTAAAAGAGGCAGAAGACCTGCCCCCTTTTGAGCTTAGATATCATTTGCTATTAAACTTTTGTGGTATAGAGAATAATATCACTTCCGATAGTCAAGCGCCGGTGCTCTTTCGCCCAATAAGGGTGCGTAATTAAAATCAACACCCCTTCGCTCATCGAGTTCCTTTTTTGCCTCTGAGAGCAATCCCTGGTTATCGAAAAGGTGGACTGCCGTTAGTGCCAATGTTTTAGCAGCCACCATCATCCCTTTATGCCCGATAGAAGTGCCCCCTGCAGCAACTGCCTGCCAGCTGTGCGCCGGGGTGCCCGGAACCCAGGTCGCCGCCCGCAGTCCTGCCGTAGGAACAACAAAACTCACATCCCCAACGTCTGTCGACCCATAAGCAGTGCCTTTGGTTTTGTACGGAGAAATGTTTGCAGCCTTGTTTATATCGGCGCCCTCTTGCCCCAGGGTAAGAGCAATTTTATCGGCAAATGCCTTTTCCGAATCATCATAATTTACTCCGCCGATCAGGCGCATTTTATCGTGCATGATCTTCTGCAAGGTTAAATTGGGCAGTAGTTCATGAGTACCCCCGATGATCTCATAATCGACTGTGGTACCGGTACCCATAGCTGCTCCTTCTGCAGCTTTAACGATCCTATTGAACAAATCGGCCACCACCTCTCTCGATTCATGACGTGCATAATAATATACTTCTGCAAAATCGGGTACTACGTTGGGTGCCTTTCCTCCCTGGGTAATCACATAGTGGATCCTGGAACGCTCCGGTATATGCTCCCTCATCATATTCACCATCATGTTCATCGCTTCAACCCCATCAAGAGCTGAACGTCCTTTTTCCGGAGATCCTGCGGCATGAGCCGAAATACCGTGAAATCGGAACTTTCCAGACTTATTAGCCAGGGCGGCTCCGGCACTGGCGCCATTCTCAGCGCTGGGATGCCAGTGCAGCACAGCGGCTACATCATCGAAAAGACCTTCCCTTACCATATAAACTTTACCAGATCCTCCTTCTTCCGCCGGGCATCCATAAAAACGGATGGTGCCTTTTGTGCCCGTCTTATCCAGCCAATCCTTAACCGATATGGCTGCCGCCGAAGAGGCAGTACCAAAGAGGTGATGACCACAGGCATGACCGGCCGCCCCTCCGGCAGAACTTTTTTCGGGTACAGCCTTTTGCGAAAGACCAGGCAAAGCATCATATTCTCCAAGAATAGCGATCACCGGCGAACCACTGCCATATTCGGCTATAAAGGCCGTGGGTATGCCTGCTACGCCCCCACGGATCCTGAACCCTTCCTGCTTCAGGGTTTCCTGCAATAGGGCAGAGCTTTTTTCTTCGAGATAGCCCATTTCTGCCCATTCCCATATGTCATGAGCAATACGGGAATACGTATCGGCTTTTGAATCCAGATCTGCAAGCAGCTCGTCTTCGTCCTGTCCATAAACCATCAGGGTTAAGAATAAAAGAGTTGCTGTAAGAAGAGACTTATTTTTCATTTTTCATTTTGATTTAAGAAAGGTAAATATATGAATTACCAATATTAGGTCGCCTACCGCCGATATACTTCTTCCGTTATTCATAAACCTATGGACAATACCAATCGGTAAAAGGCTTAAGTGAGATACGGTTTAACTGCGCGGATGATATTTCCGTACCACTTCTGCCAGGTGACTCCGGTCTACGTGCATATAGACTTCTGTGGTGGTAATACTTTCGTGTCCCAGCATTTGTTGGATAGCTCTGAGGTCTGCACCATTCTGCAACAAGTGGGTGGCAAAAGAGTGCCTGAAAGTATGTGGACTGATATTTTTTTTAAGGCCGGCAGCCTCGGTTAGTTTTCTGATGATGGTAAAGATCATAGCCCGACTCAACTTTTTACCGTTTCTGTTAAGGAATAAAATATCTTCATGCCCCTTTTGAATATTCTGATGCATGCGGACATGGTAGCGATATAGGTCTATATACTTCTGGTTTACCGGACTTATGGGTACGAAACGCTGTTTGTCGCCCTTACCGGTAACCTTGATAAAATCTTCCTCAAAAAAAAGGTCGGAAATTTTCAGACCAATCAACTCAGATACCCTCAGACCACAACCATATAATGTTTCTAAGATCGCACGGTTGCGCTCCCCCTGGGGTTCGGATAAATCGATAGCACCGATCAGCTGATTAATCTCATCTGTAGAAAGAGTATCGGGTAATTTACGTCCGATCTTTGGGGTTTCGATCAGATCCATGGGATTGTCTGGCCTGTAGTCCTCAAAGATCAGATAACTGAAAAAACTCTTAAGACCCGAGATAATCCTCGCCTGCGACCTCGGGCCGACCGTATTGGCAGTCTCATAGATGAACTGCTGTACGGTTTCTTTCTGAATCTTCAGAGGGCTTTCTTTTAGATCATATCGGTCAAGAAAGTGTAGCAGCTTTTTAATATCTCTCGTATAATTCTGGATCGAATTCTGTGCCAATCCACGTTCTATCTGCAAATAATGACGAAAATCCGCTATGGCCTGCTCCCATTTCACACAGTAAATATACCGGTTTAATGGCTGATTTTTTTCATGAGCATAATCTAATGTTTTACCTTTGCACCTTCTTTACAAAACCTAAATTTATACTTATGAAAAAACTACTCGTTATTTTGATCATGACACTGGGTATTGGTATAACAACTTCCAGGGCACAGGGCTATGAAGCCGCAGCAGGTTTGGGGCTCGACTTTGGAGATGGCGAAACCCTGGTAGGTTTCTCGGGAAAGTACTTTTTCAGCGAGCACCATGCAGCTCAGGCAGAATTGCTTTTCGGAGATATAACCGGGCTAAATATCCTATACGGTTATCACGGAGGATTCCCCGGAGCTACTAATCTGCAATGGTACGCAGGAGGGGGTCTTGGTATTCTATTCGGCGATGGCAATTCGGACGTAGGTTTAAGGCCTTTAGTTGGTCTGGACTATAAAATCAATGGAGTGCCCCTAGGCTTTACGTTCGACTGGCGACCGTACATCAGTTTTGATGAAGGCTCTGAAGCAGCGAGGTTTGGTCTGGGCATTCGTTATATCTGGTTGTAATAAAAAGACAACATTGACTAAAAGCGGGAACTCTCCCGCTTTTTTTTGTGACCTATGACGGCCTTGGGCTGTTCACCTTCTATATATGCAATGATTTTAAACCTGAATTATCCCTTTTTATAGTAAAAATGGCTTGCTGCTTCATTGTAATGGAAGAGGCATTCTACAACTATTTTAGGAGGTTTTGCAACAAAAATAAGGGTGTTGCAAGACTAGCGAATCAATTTATGCGTTACATATTCTAAACCAATACGCATGAAAAAATTACTGCCTGTATTACTCTTTGCATTTTTTTCTTCGGGTCTGATAGCCCAGGAGGGTTTTAAGATTGGGCTTCAGGGTGGTATCCCCATAGGAGATTTTGATGATCAACTGAGCTTAATTGTTGCTGCCGATATTGGATATATGTGGGCTCTTGGCGAGGCAGTCGACCTTGGTGTAGCCAGTGGTTTTATCAATGGCTTTACAGATAAATTCGATACCGGAAGTGAACTGGTAGATCTTCCGAATGTTCAATTTATTCCTGCGGCAGCCTCTGTACGAATTTGGCCTTCAAATTCATTTGCAGTCGGGGCCGAAGGAGGATATGCGCTCGGAATCAATGATGGTAACGATGGTGGGGCATACGTAAGACCGCTTATCGGTTACCTCTTTGGTACCTTTACCGAACTCAACCTGTCCTATACCTATATCAGCCTAGAGGGGGCAAATTGGTCTTCTGTTACAGTCGGACTCCTGTTTACTATTCCTTCTAAAAACAGACTATCGCGTTTCCGGTCTTAGTCTGAAGTTTCAGGCAATACTAATCAGGTCTTTTCGCGGAATTTATCATTTTACTACATTTGGGTCATGAAGATCATCATCATCAATGGGCCCAACCTTAATCTTTTGGGTAAAAGAGAACCCGAGGTATACGGAAATTCCAGTTTCGAAGACTATTTCGAAAGTCTGAAGGCTAAATTTCCTCAACTCGATCTGGAATACTTCCAATCAAACATCGAAGGGGAGATCATCGATAAATTACAGGAAACGGGTTTCATCTACGATGGAATCGTCTTAAATGCGGCCTCCTATACCCATACTTCGGTCGGTATTGGTGATGCTGTAAAAGCTATCGAGGCTCCTGTAGTGGAGGTGCATATATCCAACACCATGAAACGGGAAGATTATCGCCATATATCTTATATCTCCCCTGGGGCAAAAGGTGTCATCCTCGGATTTGGCCTTAGGAGTTATGAGCTGGCGATACAGAGTTTCGTGCAGGATTAGATTTTTTCAGTTTTACTGAATTTTGAGCAACCTCTTATTTAAATCTTTCCAAGAGAATATTGAAGAACCTTAACCAGCGCATCCTGGTCCCTGATATCACAATAGTATTCTACTTCGTCATAATAAGGGATTCGTCGGGTGGTGGTGTTGAACACATAAATAAATATCTTGTTCGAAAAAGCACCTTCACTTACCAGGGATCGTATGTGTATAAAGAGCTGTAGTTCTGAATCACTTTTCACTGTTAAATTATCAATACTATTTTCGGCAGCGATCAACTCTTTTTCTCCGTGTGGTCCATAGAGATAGTTACCGCTAACCTGATCTCCCAAATCAAAGGAATCCGTGGTTAAGAATGGAAGCAATCGACGAATCATGGCAAGGTCAAGAAAAACATCTTTATAAGTCTTGTTTCGGAATCCCAGGTCTTCCACTATTTCAATGTTTGGAAATAAACGTTGAACAGCAATTCGTGCTATTTCGGCATTCTTGTATCGGATTTGATCTCTTACAAGAGAATCGCCGTTGAAATGGATGGAATTATATGCATGTGCATAGGAAAACAAACGCCTGTTATTAAGGCGACTAACCGGGGGAACGGTATCGAACACCTCCGGAGTCTCAATACATTTTACAATCTGGGGAAGTTGATTGATTTGATATTTTTGAGAATTAACAGATTGAGTTGAAGAGCATCCAAAAGTAACTGCGATAACAAAGAACAAAAGGAACCACTTGTTCATTCAGAATTTCTTAAATACCGCTCCTCGATGTAGAATGTTCCAAAGGGCAGGAGTGATGCCAGTATAAGTCTTGTCAGTTGACCCCAGCTTTGGTTCTTTTCCACAAAGAATGCAATTGCCAGGCCTATATAGGCCAGAAACAGAAATCCGTGTGCATATCCTATATAGATATTGTACTGAGGAAGTCCTGCCCAGTACTTCAAAGGCATACTAAAACCAAAAAGGGCCAGGTAAGAAAGGCCTTCCAGTATGGCGGTGATCCTAAAGAGCTTTAACACGATTATAGCGTTGTTAATTCCGATTAAAGATGAATCACCTCGTCATAAGCAGCGGCTACAGCTTCCATAACAGCCTCGCTCATCGTTGGATGAGGATGAACCGCCTTAAGGATTTCATGCCCGGTTGTTTCGAGTTTCCTGCCTACAACAGCTTCGGCTATCATATCGGTAACTCCGGCACCGATCATATGGCAACCCAGCCATTCGCCGTATTTTGCATCGAAGATCACTTTTACAAAACCATCAGGAGTACCGGCAGCTTGTGCCTTACCGCTGGCAGAGAATGGGAATTTTCCAACCTTGATGTCGAGACCTTTTTCACGGGCAGCTTTTTCGGTCATACCCACGGAGGCAACCTCTGGTATACAATAGGTACATCCGGGGATATTTCCATAATCGAGTGGTTCAACCTCCATACCGGCTATTTTTTCGACACACAGGATGCCTTCAGCCGAGGCCACATGAGCCAGGGCAGGGCCGGGGGTAACATCGCCAATGGCGTAGTATCCC
>JBDNAQ010000288.1:0-11054 GCA_039768345.1 Flavobacteriaceae bacterium | reverse complement strand
CTTTGAACATAAAGATTTTTTCTATACGGTGATTGATGGGACAAGGCGTTGGGTAGTATATAAAACACCGAATGCAGGAGTCACTTCAGAAAACTCCAATAACACCAGGACAGAACTGCATGAGAAGAGGGAATGGACACCAGAACAAGGAGGTAAACTAACAGGTACCTGTAAAGTTATGCAGGTTTCCATTTCAGGTGATGCAAGAGTTGCTGCTTCCTATTCGGTTGTAGTCGGGCAGATCCATAGTGGTGAAGGTCATGAGAATGAACCTTTAAAAATATTTTATAAGAAATTCCCCGGGCATAATAAAGGTTCAGTATTCTGGAATTATGAAATCAATACGGCCGGTGATGATAATACGGGAAGATGGGATTTTTCAACTGCGGTCTGGGGTCACGATATGTCCGTCATTGGAACAGGTAAAAGTGAATATCCGGCTGAACCTCTTGATGGAATTGAATTAGGAGAAGAATTCAGTTATGAAGTAAATGTATACAAGGGCATTATGTATCTCACATTTAAAAGTGCTAAACATGAAACCAAAACATTTACTAAAAATCTCATCTCATCCGAATATGTGAAAAAATCAGACCTGCCGGCCCAGGTTAAGAAATTGTTTGTGCCAATAGGAAAAGATGGGACAGAGCGAGCCACTGCTTATAAAGGTGAGTTAAATTATTTTAAACAAGGTGCTTACAATCAAACCAATAATAAAAGTCCTGAATCAAATAATGTTTGGTATGCAGGAGCAGAAGCTTATGGAGGTGATATTGCCAGGCAATATGAAAATGGTTGTTATGCCGAAGTTTGGTTTAGAGAAGCAACTGTAGGTCCTGGTACATCACCGAATAAATCTAATTAAAGCGATCAAAGGCAATATATTGTAACTAATTAAGAGGAAAATATTATGAAAACATTCGGAGCAAGCAAAGAATTTCTATTCGGAGAAGAAATCCCATGGGAGGTGGTGGGAGAGGGCGTAAAGCGTCAGATCATGGGCTACGACGACAAGATCATGCTGGTCAATGTTAAGTTCGATAAAGGAGGCATCGGCCCAATGCACGAACACTATCATTCACAGGTCACCTATGTGGTGAGCGGCCGATTTGAACTGACCATCGGAGGCGAAACAAAAACGGTGAAGGGAGGTGATGCTTTTTATATTCCACCACATGTGCTTCATGGGGCGGTTTGCCTTGAAGGAGGTGTCTTGATCGATGTTTTCAGCCCTATCCGTGAGGATTTTATGGAGTAAAAATGTTAAAATCAAGAAATTACTTTTTTTAACGAAAAAATAACATATATTTGGTAAACCAATTTGGTAAACCAGTTTGGATAACCAAAAATAAACAATAGACTAACTCGATTTACTAACTCTACACAATTAAATGACAACTAAAGAAATTATTCAAATTAAGACATAAAAAAAGGACAGGTGCACGCCTATCCTTTTTAATCGGATTACTTCGTATTGGAGGGAAGTAATACTACGAACATGTTATGCTTTACTATAAACATGTGTTCTGCAAAAATAAACAAAAAACACATACTTCAAGCTGGATTTCCTGAATAGTAGAGTAAGATGCAAATGGGATTGTTGCAGACCCATTAGAACTTAAAGATGTCGCTAAAGGGCATCGGAATTTTAAACACATACTTACAAAAAAACCAATTCAAATGAATTTTTTAACAAAATTAACCCTGTTGGGATTATTGTTTGTCAATATATCCCTATTTGCACAGGACAACTTTACTGTTTCAGGTACGGTCATTGATTCTGAAAATCAACCGATACCCGGGGTAAATATTGTGGTTCTGAACACTACCAGGGGAGCCCAAACAGATTTTGATGGTAACTATTCTATCGATGTAGCTAGTGGAGAATCGCTGCAATTCTCGTATATCGGATTTGCCACGCAAATCATAGAAATCATTGGCCAGAGAAGTCTTAACATTACTCTACAGGAAGATACCTCACAACTAGACGAAGTGGTGGTCATCGGTTATGGAACTCGAAAAAAGTCCTCATTAACTGGTGCTGTGGCTAAAGTAAGCGGAAGTGATATTGCTGCAATACAGGCCACTCGTGTTGATGATGCCTTAGGAGGTAAACTTTCCGGTGTACTGATTCAGCAACAAGACGGAGCGCCAGGTGCGGATCCAAAGATCCAGATCAGGGCAGCATCGTCAATTAATGGTAATTCAGATCCATTGATTGTTGTGGATGGATATCCAATTTCCGGTAGCCTGGCCACTGTCAACCCGAACGATATTGAAAGTTTAGAGGTATTAAAAGATGCTGCCTCTGCGGCTATTTACGGTTCAAGGGGAGCCAATGGTGTAATTTTGGTGACGACTAAAAAAGGAAAATCCGGAAAACCGACATTTAGCTTTAATACTTTCTATAGCACATCCAGCAGATACCTAAAAGACAATGAAATGTTGAAGACCTCGGGTGAATGGGCAAATATTCTGGAAAATGGTATTGCCGATGGTACTTATGATGTATCTGAATTGGATCCGGCTTTCCTTAATTATAAGATCGATGCCTACAGGAATTCCCCAGACGTTGTAGCTGTTGAGGACTGGCTATTCCAGAGCGGATATACCCAAAATTACGACTTCAGCATGAGCGGCGGGACAGATGATGTTAATTATTTTGCTTCCGTTGGATATCAGGACACCGAGGGTATTGTGATTACTCAGGGATTCGAGAGAGCTAATGCACGATTGAATATCGATGCAAAATTGGGCGATAAGTTCAAGACAGGTGTAAATTTCAATGGATTTACTTCCAATAGGGATATCGTAGGTCATGACATGCGAGATCTTTTAAGGGCGTACAGTGTTCACCCAATTTACCATACAGAACAATCTATTGCCTTCGTACAACAACTGGATCAGCAGGCACAAGCATTAGGTCTTGCAGCTTTTGATGATGGTTACAGAGGCGGCGATGCTCCATTCAATAATAGTATATATACATTGGAGCCCGGAGATACAGCTCAGGATTGGCACTATGGAAGAAGTGGAAATGGTATTGGAGGATCTGGAGATGCAGGTCCGGCAACGAAGCTAGACAATACCAATCGATATCAGAAGACTTATTTTGCCAATGTTTCCACTTATTTACAATTCCAGATCATAGAAGGTCTGAACATCAAAACCGTTTTTGGGGCGGATATGAGAGACACTCAGGATTACTTCTGGAGAGGACTGGAATTTGATTCCAGGGCGCGTACGAATCAAACTGCCCTGGATCAGGTTGATCTAAAAAGTTCATCTATCCTAAGTGAGACTACATTAAATTATGCCAAACAGATTGGTAAGCATGACATATCTGCTGTTGCCGGATTCGAATTTCAAAATTTCTATAACAACGGAACTTCTTTGAACGGTTCTAATGTACCTTTTAGTGATATTATCAATTTTAACCTGTTGAATCCTGCAGACATCCAGGTTAACGAGCGAAAAGAGACTATTCATAGAAGGAGTGTTTTTGGAAGAATCAACTATGCTTATGACAGTCGTTATCTGATATCTGTATCCCTGAGAAGGGACGGTGATTCTCGCTTTGGTGCAAACAATCGATTTGAAAATTTCCCTGCACTGTCTGTCGGATGGAATATACATAATGAATCCTGGTATAACTCAGATGCAGTGAGTTTGATCAAACCCAGGTTCAGTACCGGTTCATTAGGGACCACATCCGATTTGGGAGCTTATAGTTCATTAAGTCTTTTGAATCCACAACCTACATTTTTCGGGGTTGGGTTCTTGATCCCTTCTGATGTTGCGAACCCTAATTTAACCTGGCAAACCAATACGGAAACGAATTATGGTATTGATTTAGGCTTTCTAAAGAATCGTATCAGATTGGGTGTAGATTATTACACTTCAGACATAGAAAATATACTGATTAACCAAAGTGTATCTGAAGTTCTTGGAACTACATCCATCAGATTAAATTCCGGTGATGTGAGAAGCAAGGGATTGGAGCTTGAACTCTCTGCAATAGCCATACAAAAAGATGATTTTAAATGGGACATAAGTGGTAATTTCTCTACAGTTAAAACAGAAATCACAGATTTAGGTGATCTCGAAGAACTACCTGCGGTAATTTACGGCCAAAGTGGTAGAGGTCCTGTGTTTAGAAATTATGTTGGAGGAGAAATTGGAGAAATGTGGGGATTAGAAACCATCGGACAAGTCGAAGATAGTTTTATAGCAGATCCCACTAGAGTTGTTGGCCTGAATAGTTCAGAATATTATGTGGTCGATCAAAACGGAGACGGTGTAATTGATAGGACCAGGACGGTTGAAGAAGGGGGAGATTTGGTTAAGATTGGCCAGAACACACCTGATTTTTATTACGGTTTAAACAGTCAGATGAGTTATAAGCTTTTTGATTTTTCATTCCAGTTTCAGGGTGCCGAAGGAGGAGATGTTTTCAATATTGATCCGATTTACTGGCAATCAGAATTTGGAGGAAGAGTGCGCGATAGTTTTGATGCGAATGACGATGGTATTGCAGATCATAACGGGCTGTTTTATACACAATCAAGAAATCAACTTGACGCACAGATTCAAGATGCATCATATCTGGCTTTGAGAAACCTGACTATAGGTTATACAATTAATCCGGATTTAACTAACACAATAGGCATAAGTCGTGCTAGGATATACGTTGCTGCCACTAACCTGTTATACTTATGGGGAGATAATTACACCTCTTTTAACCCGGAGGGCGTGGAGACTACGAACACTGGTTATTTAGGACCTACTACTTATGGAGTACAAGTAGGCGCGAGTCCGATTGTTAGAAGCTATACGTTTGGTTTAAGTGTTAATTTTTAAATAAAAAAAATGAAAACAGTATATAAATTATTATTGGGATCATTGTTGTTGATTACAGCATGTGAAGATCTGGATCAAGTTCCACCAAATTTTGCTAGTTCAGATTCTCTGGATGATTTTGAGGGAGTTGTAAATGCAGCATATTTCTATCATGTTGGTGCTGTTACTCCTTGGGCGGTCATGGGCGACTTCAGGGCAGATAATGCAATTATGGACGAAGAACCATATCCTGAATTTGACAGATATGGTCCAGATTTGACGGTAATGGAAGATCAATTTTTCCGTCCTTTCTACTCCCAGTTGTACAAGGCAATATTGAGCACAAATAATGTGATTGAAAATTCTACAGACGTATCAGACATTGGTGAAGCCAAATTTTTACGAGCCCTTGCTTATTTCAAATTAGTGTTGGTATTCGGTGATGTACCTGTTAATCTGGTAGCTGCACCCACTACGGACGATCCAACTTTTTTTGAAAGGCAACCAGCAGCAGAGGTTTATAACAATGTGATTATTCCGGACTTACAGGATGCTATCGCAGTTTTGGATACAGAAATTGTAAATGGCCGGGCGTCCAGCTTAGCGGCACAGGCATTACTTGGTAAAGTATATATGTTCCGGGGCGAATTTGTTAATGCAGAATCGCAGCTGGCTTCTGTACTAAGTGGGGCTTCGGCGGCAGGAATTAGCTTACAGGCTAACTATGCTGATATTTTCGGTGAGCTTAACGATCAGAATTCTGAGGTCATATTTGCCTCACAAATATCAAGTTCCGTGGTGGATGAATACGAGGATTCAGAGTTTTGGTCTTGGTACGGAGGCCTGGACACAAAATCTTTAATGCCTCTTGATCCGGATTTAATTGCGGCATTTGATGCCAGTGATGCATCTGGAGGAGGTACTGACTTAAGAAGAGCTGTAAATTTAGATGAGACTCTTATGGCGTCCCCAAAATATCCTCAAACCGGAGGTCCCGAGCACGACTGGATAGAACTGAGGTTGGCAGATGTAATTCTTTTATACGCAGAAGCATTGAATGAGAATGGTGCTTCCGCCGAATCTGTACTTGATCTATTAGACCCTATACGAACTAGGGCTGGATTAACTGTTCTGGATCATACGGTCCTTAATACTCAGGCTTTGGTAAGACAGGCTATCTATGATGAAAGAAGGCTCGAATTGGCCTTCGAAGGACACAGATGGTTCGACTTGGTCAGAACCGGTACTGTCGATACGGAAATGGGAGAGACGATTAACATTAATTATCATTTGTTTCCAGTGCCAATTTCAGAAATTCTTGCGACGAATAACGTGATTACTCAAAATCCTGGCTACTAAAAATTTCAGTGTAGTACCTACGATTTAGAAGTTGATATTGAATTAAAATTTAGGTTGTTGGGTGAAAGTAGTGATCGGTAAATAGTCGAATTAGAAGTAGCGTAATCGTATTGTTAATTGGATCTTACTTTATTATGGAAACTTTTTATGATTGTTTGAATTAGTTGAGTTCCATAGATTTTTACTGGCCTGGTTCACAGGCCAGTAAACATCCAAAGCCATAAGCCTAGCAGGCAGGTTGGGGCATATAAAACAGATTTTACCTTTTATATTAAATGTTATTTAATTAATTTTAATCTGGTTAACCAATTTATTAGGGTTTATGAATTACAACAAATTAGAGCTTCTGATTAAGATCGATAACTTAGATGTACAGCAGACCATAATTGCAAAAATCAGAGAGCTTATCAACTTTAAAAATCTAGAACCCGGAGATAAATTGCCTTCAGAAAGGATGTTGTCCGAAAAGTTCGAAGTGAGTAGAAGTAATGTAAGAGAAGCTATTCAAAAATTAGAATTTTATGGACTTCTAAAATCTGTACCCCAAAGTGGAACATTTGTCGCCAATATAGGCAACATTGCCCTTAACGGGATGATTGATGATATATTAAAGCTGGAAGATCCGGAATTTAAAGATTTAGTGGAAACCAGAATTTTACTCGAACTAAAAACTGCCCGACTAGCCGCGTTGAGAAGGACAGATGAAGATCTTCAAAAAATGAGAGATGCCCTTAAAGCCTATACAGCAAAAGTTCTTAATGAACAGGATGCGGTTCAAGAAGACCTTCTCTTCCATTTGGCTATCGCGAGAGCCAGTGGAAATAGTACAATGAATACACTTATGCTCATCATCACCCCAGGGATTCTTACAAATTTTGAAAAGTACCATGTTTGTGATAAAAACCAGGCATTTTTAGGAATTCAGGAACACAAGGATATTTACGAAGCCATCGAGGCTCAGGATCCACAGTTAGCAAAAAATAAGATGAAAAAGCATTTTAGGGTCCTCTATCAGTATTGTTACAATAAATAAATTGATATATAATAGTTCATGATGATTATGCACGTCTTATCATGGATTATCAATTAGGAGGGAAGACAACTTGGTTTCCAATGATGCGGATTCTAAGCATTAAGGTTATTTTCAATTGATATATTTCGAAAATACTTTCCGATTTTCCCTTTAACTTAAAAAGATCAACAATGAAAGTTAAAGGACTTAGATGGTGGATTATTGGGTTGATAGCCCTGGCCACAGTTATCAATTATATTGATCGTTCGGCACTCGCCATTATGTGGCCCGGCATATCGGAAGAATTGGGAATGACCGATTCAGATTATGCGATCATCCTGAACGTTTTTATGGTGTCCTATGCCCTGGGACAAGCCATTTCTGGTAAATTATATGATAAAGTGGGTACGAGACTGGGATACGTCATATCCATCTTCTTTTGGTCCTTAGCTTCTATACTTCACGCCTTTTCGCGGGGAGTATTGTCTATAAGTGCCTTCCGCGTTCTTTTAGGTGTTTCGGAAGCTGGTAATTGGCCTGGAGCAGTGAAAAGTAACGGAGAATGGTTTCCTGTAAAAGAACGAGCTGTAGGGCAAGGGATTTTTAATGCTGGAGCCTCGCTGGGTTCTGTAGTTGCTCCGCCACTGATTGCCTTTCTATACTTGGGATTTGGATGGAAAATGACCTTTATCCTTATTGGTTCAGTGGGAATGCTATGGATCATACCCTGGCTGATATTTAATAAAAAGAGACCTAAATATCATCCATGGATTACAGAAAAAGAAAAGAACCATATTGTTTCTGGACGTTACGAAAGCCGACAGGCCGACCACGAAGGTGTTGAGTTGAGCATACGCCAGATATTGTCTTACAAGGAATCCTGGTCAGTATTAGCCTCGCGATTCTTCCTGGAGCCTATTTGGTGGCTCTTTGTCGGATGGATGCCCATATACCTTAAAAATACCTACGGTTTTGATGTTAAGGAAATCGGGATGTTTGCCTGGGTACCCTTTGTAGGAGCTGCCTTAGGTAGCGTCTTGGGCGGTATTATGACACAGCGATGGGTGGCGTCTGGCTCCTCTATCGACACTGCCAGAAAAAGGACGATCTGGATAGGCGGACTTATGATGTTTCTTGGACTGGTGACAACCATCTTGTTTGCCGACACCCCTACCAAATTCGTACTTATTGTTGCCTTTGTACTCTTTGGGTTTCAGTTCGCCATTTCCAATATACAAACACTACCAAGTGATTTGTTCAGTGGTAAGTCGGTAGGAACCTTAGCTGGTTTAGGGGGCACTGTCGGGATATTTTCGGTGATCATTATGAACTTCCTTATTCCGGTAATGACAAAAGTTTCGTACACCCCGGCATTTATTCTGATTGCCGTATTTGTTCCCCTGGGTGTATTTTCAGTCTTTAAATTAGTGAAGAATATCGGACCAGTAGAAAATTAATTTTTAAAACATAAATATCTTATAATGAGTAATTTAAATGGAAAAGTAGCTGTCATTACCGGGGCCACAGGTGGTATAGGATTCGCAGTGGCAAAAAGACTCGGACAAGACGGTTATACGGTAATCCTGAACGGAATAGAAGATGAAGCCGGCGCTCAACGCGTTGAAGAACTCACTGCCGATGGTATCTCTGCCGAATATTATGGGTTCGATGTTACGGATGAAAAGGCGGTAACTTCAAATATTAATAAAATTGGAGAAAAATACGGCAAGATAGATGCGCTTATCAACAACGCCGGAGGCCTGGGAGGCAGGTCCAGGTTTGAGGATATGACAACTGAATTCTACCGGTTCGTTATGGCATTGAACCTCGATTCAACGTTTTTCGCTTCAAGGGCAGCAATACCGTTTCTGAAAAAAGGAGATAATGCCTCAATCATCAATTATACATCAATCGCCGGTTGGAATGCCGGAGGACCTGGTGCGGGAATTTACGGAACATCTAAAGCGGCAGTTCATGCAATTACAAGAGCTTTGGCGAAAGACCTGGCTGAATATGGAATTAGAGTGAACGCTGTATCTCCGGGTACAATCGATACACCTTTCCATACACAGATTAAATCAACCAAACCTGAAGTATTTGCTTCCTGGAAAAACAACATTTTATTGGGACGATTAGGACAACCTGAGGATGTGGCTTCGGTTATTTCATTCCTGGTAAGTGATAACGCTTCATTCCTGACTGCTGAAACCATCCAGGTTGGTGGCGGACAAGGCTTGGGAATTTAAATTTAGTAATGGGAAAACTAGAAGGTAAAATAGCAGTTGTTACAGGCGGTTCCAGGGATATCGGCCGGGCTATATCCATTAAACTTGCCAAAGGAGGTGCCAGGGTAGTAGTGAACTACTATAATTCTGAAGCCGGTGCTAATGAAACTGTAGGAGAGATCAAATCTATTGGCGGGCATGCCGTCGCCGTGAAAGCAGATGTTTCTAATCTGGATGATATTACTGCCTTAAAAGCAAAAGTAATAGAGGCATATGGGGATAAGATTGATATTCTGGTAAATAATGCAGGTGGACTATTCGCACGAAAAACACTTCAGGAATTTGATGAGACCTTTTATAACTTAATTATGGACGTCAATTTCAAGTCTACCGTTTTTGTTTCTCAGGCTTTTGAGCCGTTAATGGGTAAAGGTGCCTCGATAATCAATCTTTCTTCCCAGGCAGCAAGAGATGGCGGCGGGGGTGGCTCTGCTTTATACAGCTCTTCCAAAGGTGCGGTAAGTACTTTCACCCGAGCCATGGCAAAAGAACTCGGACCCAAAGGCATTAGGGTAAATGCTCTTTGTCCAGGTCTGATCGGAACAAAATTCCATGACGATTTTACTAAGGATGAAGTGCGGACAAAAGTAGCCGCAGGGACACCTTTGAGGAGAGAGGGTACTGCTAAAGAAGTGGCCGATTTGGTAGCTTATTTAGCATCAGATGAATCTTCATTTATCACAGGTAACAATATCGATATCAACGGCGGCCTGGCATTTAGTTAGTCGGGATTGCAATGTTAAAATTGAAAACTATACTTTATAACAAATGAAAAAAGTAGTGACATTTGGAGAAATAATGCTCCGCCTCGCGCCACCGGGATTTCTAAGATTTTCCCAAACAAACACTTTTGATGTTATATATGGTGGAGGTGAATCGAACGTTGCCGTATCTCTTGCCAACTATGGAGTTCCGGTCGACTTTGTAACGCGCCTGCCCGAAAATGACATAGGCCAATGCGCCTTGATGGAAATGCGGAAGAGAGGGGTTGGTGTTGATAAGATCGTATTTGGAGGTGACCGACTGGGTATATATTTTCTGGAGACCGGTGCGGTTTCCCGAGGCAGTAAAGTGGTCTATGACCGCGCGCATTCGGCTATAGCTGAGATCGAATCGGGAATGATCGATTGGGAACAGGTTTTTCAAGGAGTGAGTTGGTTCCACTGGACCGGAATTACCCCTGCCATTTCACAGGGAGCTGCCGACGTATGTCTGGAAGCTGTCAAGGCGGCAAGTGCACTGGGACTCACCATTTCCACAGACCTGAACTACAGGGCTAAACTATGGAATTATGGAGGTGACCGGGAGGCCATTATGACCGAACTCACTTCATATTGCGATATTGTTCTGGGCAATGAAGAGGATGCTGAAAAACATTTTGGCATCAAACCACAGGGACTCGATATCACTACTCAGGGCGAACATGTAAAGGCTGAAGCTTTTCTATCGGTATGCCAACAAATGATGAAAAAATTCCCCAAAGCCAAAAAGGTGATCACAACATTGAGAGGTTCCCTTTCGGCATCCCACAATACATGGGCGGGCGTACTTTACGATGG
>JBDNAQ010000036.1:0-3460 GCA_039768345.1 Flavobacteriaceae bacterium | reverse complement strand
GTCTAAGTTATCTTTCTCACAGGAAACAAAGCCAAGAAGGAGGATGATAAAAAAGTAAATGAATTTTTTCATGATAAAGATGATTTGATGGTTAACGATCAGAATAAACGGGGTGAGTAGGTAGCGCTTTAATGAATATGAAAAACATTCATCACCTGTGCTTAAGGCTTGGTTAAACGAGGGAATTCCCTTAAAGTTCTTGTATAAACAGAAACCCGACTAAACAGCTATGTGCCAAAGTCTTTAAATTATCTTTCAAGCTTAGGAGAAGTCTTACAATTATGTTGCAGGGCGCAAAAAAAATCCAAGCCGCTTTTACAACTTGGATTGATATATTAATTTTTGGTTGTGCTTAGAAATGTATCCCTACACCGATACCTCCGGCTGTGGTGGTACCGCCACCAAATTCGAGGATAATGCCCCAGGTTTCATTAAACTTGTATTCCCCACCGATATGGAGGTTAATACTAAAATCATCCCCGTCTCCGATAACAAAGCCGGCGTCGGCGCCAGCCCAGATATCCCAGGGTTCAACAAGGTTTAGCAGACTGTCGAAATAATAGTCGGCCCGGCCGCCAAGGGCAAAGTCGTTCTCACCACTGAACCAGATCCTGGCCTCGGGAGAAACCGTGACATTGTTGGCCACCTGAAATTCATAGTTGGCCGAGATACTCGAGTTATCGCCGAACTTTACAAATGCATTAAGGACATTACCATAATTTTCCTGTCCGTATGAAGCCGTAGAAACACCAAGGATCAAAACGGTAAAAGTGATAATCGATACTAAATTCTTAATCATGTCTAAAGGTTTTTGATTTCAATAATCAGGTGCGAATGTATAAAATTTTAGAAAACGTCTGCGCAAAGTTTTGATTGGATTCGTAATTGGGGTTTCGGGTTTTGGGATTAATAATAAATCTATAATCCTCTTGTCAGCCAACCCCGCCTGTTCGCCGTAGCGATCGCATAAGGGGTAATCCAGAAGAGTCCAAACGTATATAAGATACTATAGGAATAGGCCCAGAAAGATTCCGAGAGCTTATACCGGCCCGCGTAAAAGATCACCGGGAAGCTGCTCACCACCAGGATGCTGAAAAGCGTGGAGCTTAAAAACAACAACGGATGAGAGACCACAAATACAAGCATAAAAGCCAGGAAGGGATAGGTCAATAATAAACGGCTAATCTGGCTGAGGAAGAGCAAACGTGCGCCTGCTTTAGGTCCTTTCCTGAAATCGGTAAATACGTATTTCGCCATCTGGATGTTCTCGCGAACATTGCTCCTGCCCCAGCGGGTAAACATCTTATGTAATCCTCTATAGTTTTCAGGCACATTGGTAAATGCAAAGGCATTCCGCTGAAACAGCACATGGTAGCCCTGCTTTAATATCATATTGGTCATGGCCCGGTCTTCGCCTATATCCGAAGCCTGTCCCATAAAGGTCTGGTTGATCCACTCCTCCATACAATTAAATACCGCTTCGCTCCTGTAAGCCGCCAGGGCCCCGGGGGTGCATAGTACAGTATTCAAACTGCTTTCGGCCGAACGCACAAATTCAAAACTCAGGACAAAACTCACATCCAGCATCTTGGGCAAAAGCGCCTTTTTATTATTCAGCACCCTGATATTCCCGGCCACAGCCCCGCATTCGGGGTTTGTGACAAACGGACTCATCATCAACCTCAGCGTATCAGGATTCACCTCAGAGTCACTGTCGACCGTTAAAAATACCGAGCCTTTACCGAGATTAAATCCTCTGTAAAGCGCATGACGTTTTCCCATATTCTTTGGCTGCTGGTAGATCTCTACCCTGTCGCCCAGTTCCGCTTTGGCTTTTTGCATCCACTCCCAGGTATCGTCCTGGCTTCCGTCGTCTATACTGATCAGCTGTATTTTTTCCTGTGGGTAGTCGCTCTTAGCCAGACTCATCAGCGTGGCCCATACCTGTTTTCCCTCGTTATAGGCAGGTACGATGATGGTGCACACCGGCAGCTCTTCATCGCTTACCGATGCGATGGGCTTGTATTTAAAGTATCTGTATAAAATAACCACAAAGAAGAAGGCTTTAAACATCAAGACGCCTATAGAGAGCATCAGGAAGCCATAGCCCAGGGTAGAATTCAGTCGGCCGATTTGGTACTGCTCAAAATCGCTTTGCAGCACAAAGATCATCTGAACGGCACCCAACAGGAGTACCAGCGTACTGCCCTGTACAAAAATGGTCCAGGCATCTGCCCGGTTAAAGAAGGCTTGTATTTTTTTTAGAAAGGAAACTGGATTCTGGGAATTCTTTGGTAAGGACGACTGCGATATATTCATTTTTGGTGCTTCTCGTTTTGCGGTTATGTGTATGCCACAATATCTTATACGAAAGAATCACCATCACAGATGCCGGTATCCCAAAAATTAACAGAAGATTTATTAATTGGCTAAGAAAACCAACAGCTTTTGCGCTAAAGCCTAAAAATCTATTTTATATCGCTGCTTACTACCCCGATCTCCAGCGAGGCCCGCTCTCCGGTGGCTTCCCAGAAATTATAGGCATTTCCCCAATAGCTGTCCGGGGCTGCCTGCCTGGCAAAATTCTCGAGGTCGCGATTTACAGAGGTGATCTTTTCTTCACTCAGCTCGGCCCTAGATATCACCACGGCCAGGCTTCTAAAATCTTTTTGGGAATTTTGTACCGTCGGGATCCGGTCCCCATGTTGCACCAAAAGATCTGTTGCCGTATATATCGTAATCGCATCGGCGGTAAACTGACCCTGCTGGCCATTGCTCTGAGGGTTTTCGGCCACCTGGATCGACTCCAGTTCACCCGGACCGATCAGGCCCATGGTATAGAGTTCGACATTGCTATACGGCAGTGTATTGCCGCCATTGGCGTTAGGTCCGAAGCTATTGCTTCCGTTGAGTCGGCCCTGGTAGGTATCATTCCCCAGGTCGATAAGCTCATCGAAACCACCCAACTGACCGCCGGCACTGGAATAGCCCCAATGCCCACCAACCGTAGTGGGGATAAAGTCCCGGTTGGCCCAATAATGGACTATTTCGTGTAAAAAAGGTCCGTTAACAACGTATTCGGTTCGCGGCATATGGATTACGCTTTTCAGGTTTCCTGCCGAACCGTATGCCGAGGTACCATCATATATGGATGAGCCAATACCCTGAACATCGTTCTTCACCTTGGTCGACCGCCCATAATATAGTCCGACCGGCTGGCTTTCCTCTACCGACAGAATAAAAATAAAGTCAAAATTATCCTCCAGGTATTCATATACTTTTCCGGTGACCATTTGCAGATCCCCGTCACCGTCCAGGAATTTGTTGTATTCGGTGTCCGACAAAACATAAGTCACTAGCCGGCGCTCCTCTTCCAGGATAAAGTTCTCCTCAAAGACCACGGTACCAGTTGTATCAGGATCGTCGGGGTCGTCATTGTTGTCGGGGTCATCCGGATCGT
>JBDNAQ010000287.1:0-2521 GCA_039768345.1 Flavobacteriaceae bacterium | reverse complement strand
TGGTGTACCCAAAAAGTAGACAATGACAATAACACCGTTCAGTTTGCAATCACCTCTAAAGGCTTGTATGCAAAAGAATATGTCGGACTTTACAGGGAAGCAGTCGAGTTGATCAGATTAAGTGCTAAACATCATCCACGGAAATTCGAAAAAGCCCCTTTTCATAAACTCGAGCAATTGTTCGCTCGCTTCCGATCCGATTTCGATACTAAACCGGCTAAGGATGAGGAAAAAGAAGCTGTTCGGCAGCAGGTATTGGCCCATATAGAAGGCATCATACTAGGCCCTACCATTGTGCACCTGGGTATGAGCGGAATGTTTCATAAATATTTTATGGAAACTCGCTTTACGCCCGATGAGTTCCACGAAGACCCGGATAGTTTTACACGGCTATTGGATATTTTCGTTCATTTCGAATTGTTTCAGAAAAAAGGGGAAGCCTATGAATTTACCGAAAAAGGCCTTTTTTTTGCCAAAAGAGCAAGTGCTTACGGGGTTACGGTTTCCTATTTGCCTACACTCAGAAAGCTCGATGAACTTATTTTCGGCGATTCATTACTCCTTCGAAACCAGGATGAGGAAGCTACAGAGATCCATGTAGACCGGGCAATGAATGTCTGGGGTAGTGGAGGTGCTCACACTGCTTATTTCAAAGTCGTGGATAATATTATCGTGGATATCTTTAACCAGCCCATCGATCAGCAACCCAAGGGAATTCTGGATATGGGATGTGGAAATGGCGCCTTTTTGGAACATCTGTTTAATGTGATCGAAAAAAGAACATTGAGAGGAGAACTTCTCGAAGAATACCCATTGGTACTGGTAGGAGTAGATTATAACGAAACGGCACTGAAAATAACACGCGCTAATCTTGTGAAGGCTGATATTTGGGCAAAAGTTATTTGGGGTGATATAGGACGGCCGCATAAACTGGCTGAGACCTTAAAAGAAGATTATGATGTGAATCTGAGCGAGTTGTTGAATGTTAGAACGTTTCTCGATCATAATCGTGTTTGGAACCCTCCGGTAAAGGCAGATACTAATAGATCCAGTGAATCTACCGGGGCCTTTTCCTTCAAAGGAGAACGGATCAATAATAAGCTGGTGGAAGATTCATTACGGGAACATTTCGAGAATTGGGCCCCTTATGTAAAGAAATTTGGTTTGCTGGTGATCGAACTACATACCGTATCGCCTCAATTGGTGGCACAGAATCTCGGACGAACACCGGCTACTGCCTACGACGCCACGCATGGTTACTCCGATCAGTATATTGTAGAAATACCGGTATTTCTAAAAGTGCTCGAAGAAGCAGGTCTTCTACCCGATCAAAAGTATTCCCGTAGGTTTCCGGATAGTGACTTAGCAACGGTTACTGTAAATCTGGTCCGGGCCTGAACCTTACTTTGCAAATAATTGCCCCATATCCTTAAAGGATTTGAACTCAAGAGCGTTACCGGCTGGATCCCTGAAAAACATTGTAGCCTGTTCACCAACCTGCCCTTCAAAACGAATATAGGGTTCAATGATAAAATCGATCCCCTTATTCCGGATATGATCTGCAAATTTTTGAAAATTCTCCCAGGGGAGGACTACTCCGTAATGTGGAACAGGAACCTGCTTTCCATCAACGGGATTGTTATGATGAGCCTCTTCCGTTTTGGGTTTATAGTGAATTACTAGTTGGTGGCCAAATAGGTTAAAATCTACCCAATGTTCACTACTTCTGCCTTCTTCACAGTTCAAAACATCGCGATAAAACTTCCGGCATTCAGCCAGATTGTGAACAGGAATGGCAATATGAAACGGACTTAAACTCATGTCCTAAAAGTACGTCAAATGTCAGACTTAAGAAAATCGATAATTTGCCGATTAATCTCTGGCTGATGAAGCGAGTGTCCGAGTCCGCGTGTTAAGATTAACCGGCTGTTTTCCCAATTGGCATGAACGCGCTCCGATGAGGTCACCGGGGCAATCTTATCGAGTTCGTCGTGAATGAGCAGGCCTTTGGGTTGGAGGGCTGATGCAAATTTTGAAGTAGAAAAATCCTCGATCCCGAAACCGAAGTGGTTTTGGAAGTAGTTATTGAGCGCATCGAGTACCCGGTTGTTGAAACGTAGCATTTTTTGATAATGGTCCATGATCTCCTTTAGTTCAGAAGGCGAACCAATAGTAACTAATTTCTCTACAGAACCTTTCCCATACTGATATTGGTGATACACCGCAGCCATACCACCTACCGAATGTGCAACAATAAACTGGGGCTCGAATTCATTAATAATGCGATCTGTACACTCTGCATACAGTGGAACATTCAGAATTTCTCCTTGAGAGCCTCCATGAGCAGGTGCGTCAAAGGCCAGAACATTAAAATCTGCATCTCTGAGATGTCCTATAAGATTCTGCCATCTAAAACTGTTGCTTTCCCAACCGTGCAGTAACAAGACGGTTTCTCTATTGCCCGGCCATCGATAGATCTGAAGCTGCATACCACCAATTTCGAGGGTTTTGTGCTTGGCGG
>JBDNAQ010000286.1:0-2692 GCA_039768345.1 Flavobacteriaceae bacterium | reverse complement strand
ATGGGCAATGGATTTCCGGTCGGAGGGGTACTGATACACGACAAATTTGAATCGCGCTACGGGATGTTGGGAACTACCTTTGGTGGAAATCATCTGGCCTGCGCTGCCGCTATTGCAGTATTGGAGGTTATTGAGCAGGAAAACCTGATGAAAAACGCAGTCGAGATGGAAAAAGTTTTCAAGAGAATGGCCGCTGATATTCCCGGGGTGAAACAGGTAAAAGGCCGAGGGTTGATGCTGGGACTAGAATTTGATTTTGAGGTGGCGAAGCTCAGGGAAAAACTAATTTATCAATATAGAATATTTACCGGTAGTTCAAAGAACAAAAACGTTCTGAGGATCCTACCGGCACTGGCTATCGGGAAAGAAGAAATCGAGAGATTATTTACCGTGCTTAAATCTGAGCTGACATGAAGAATTACATGACCGTTAAGGATATAGAAAATCTCTCCGATTGGGTGAAGACAGCCATGGAACTGAAAAAAGATCCCTTGCGTTTTCGCGACCTCGGGCAAAACAAGACCCTGGCCATGCTCTTTTTCAATAGCAGCCTCAGGACTCGGCTGAGTACGCATAAAGCTGCCCTTAATCTGGGAATGGATGTGATGGTCATGAACATTGGCAAGGATGGTTGGATACTCGATTTTGAAGAGGGTTCGGTAATGGACCAACGCAGCGCCGAACACATAAAAGAAGCTGCCCAGGTAGTGGCACAATATTCCGATATCCTGGCGGTTAGGGCTTTTGCCACTCTAAAGGATAAGAAGAGCGATGAGGCCGAATTAGTGCTCAACGGATTTGCAAAATACTCGGAAGTACCCATAATCAATATGGAAAGTTCTATCCATCATCCCTTGCAAGCTCTGGCCGACGCCATTACTATTGAAGAATTCAGGAAAACAAACGTTCCCAAGGTGGTATTGTCCTGGGCACCCCACCCGAGACCACTGCCCCATGCAGTGGCGAACTCATTTGTTGAATTGATGCAAATCAGCGAGGCTGATTTTGTTCTCACTCATCCGCCAGGATATGAACTCAATCCCGAAATAACCCGAAATTGCCGGGTGGAATATGATCAGCAAAAAGCTTTGGAAAATGCAGATTTTGTTTACGTAAAAAACTGGAGCAGTTATCAGGATTATGGTGAGGTATTGCATCAGAACCGTGATTGGATGATGACGGAAGAGAAGCTGGGTAATGCCAATTTTATGCACTGCCTGCCTGTTCGAAGAAACGTTGTAGTTGAAGATGCTGTACTCGACAGTAATAAATCGCTGGTATATGCACAGGCCAACAACCGCACCTATGCCGCA
Organism: Flavobacteriaceae bacterium; assembly: GCA_039768345.1. Taxonomy (GTDB): domain Bacteria; phylum Bacteroidota; class Bacteroidia; order Flavobacteriales; family Flavobacteriaceae; genus JAHEJJ01. The sequence continues at coordinate 1,379 of JBDNAQ010000286.1, read as the reverse complement.
CAATTGGTTTTAAAAAAGTTATTGGAGTCTAGTTAATATGGATAGTGAGAAGGAACATAAAAAACCAAAGCTGAACATTGTAAAAGTCGGTGGTCAGATAATCGAGGATCAGCAAATGATAAATTCGCTGATGGTACGATTTGCGAAGATGGATGGCTACAAAATCCTGGTGCATGGCGGAGGCAAACGAGCCACTGAGATAGAAAGAAAACTGGGAATAGAATCAAAGCTGTTCAAAGGAAGAAGGATTACCAGCAAAGAGAGTCTGGATGTGGTTGTCATGGTTTATGGCGGACTGGTAAATAAAACCATCATAGCCGGATTGCAGGCCAATAACTGCAATGCCATCGGATTATGTGGTGCCGACGGAAGCACGATTCTCGCCCATAAACGCCCTGTGGGGGAAGTAGATTTCGGCTTCGTGGGAGATATAATAAAAGTAAATCCTGCGCTGATAACACAATTGATTAAAAATAACATTACACCTGTTTTTTGCGCACTTACGCACGACGGGGCCGGGCAATTGCTGAATACCAATGCAGACACTATCGCCTCAGAACTGGCCATTGGTCTGTCCAATACTTTTGAGGTCTCGCTTCTCTATTGCTTTGAAAAGAAAGGCGTATTAAAAAATATCGAAGAAGCCGATAGCATTATCAGAAAGATAGATAGAGAGAGCTATAGGCTATTATTGGAACAGCGAATTATTGGTGAAGGCATGTTGCCTAAACTGCATAATAGTTTCAATGCTTTAGAAGCAGGAGTTCACAGAGTATACATCGGCGACATAAGCATGCTCGAGAAGGATACGAAAGAATTTACAATCATTACATTATGAGCGGCACAATAGAAGAACTTACTCAAAAGGCCATTTTGTTATTGAAGCAATTGATCGCCATGCCTTCCTTTTCCTCAGAAGAAGACAAGACAGCAGCTTTGATAGAAGATTGGTTTACTACCCAGGGCATATCATATCTAAGACATCGCAATAATGTATATGCGATGAACAAATTTTATGATCCGGCTAAACCCAGTGTACTTCTAAATTCGCATCACGATACGGTAAAACCCAATGCAGCTTACACCAAAGATCCCTTTCAGGCAGTGATCGAGGATGGAAAACTATTCGGATTGGGCAGTAATGATGCTGGCGGATGCCTTGTCTCTTTGCTCGCACTGTTTTCCTTTTTTTACGACCATAGCGAAATAAGCCATAACCTGATCATCGTCGCCTCTGCCGAAGAAGAAAGTTCAGGGCCTCATGGCCTTAACAGTGTTCTGCCGCTATTACCTCCGATAGAGGTAGCTATTGTGGGAGAGCCAACTCAAATGCATTTGGCAATAGCCGAAAAAGGATTAGTTGTTTTCGACGGAGTTGT
>JBDNAQ010000285.1:0-2764 GCA_039768345.1 Flavobacteriaceae bacterium | reverse complement strand
TTGCTTTCTGTTTCCTACAATGATCACCAACAAAATTCGGTATACGGAGACCTTCCCTTTTTGGCTGATCAGCGAATAGGCTTTGGTCAACTCACATGGGACAGGCGCTTCGGCAAACACGACTTGCTTCTGGGGAGTGCCCTTCGCTACAATTACTATGACGACAATACCCCAGCTACCGGCGGCTTAAGCGGAAGTGAACCCGATGAGGTCTGGATCCCCAGCATCTTCTTGCAGGATGAAATTTCTTTGGCTCAAAATCATTCCCTCCTAACGGGAGTCCGTTACGACTACGACAGAAGACATGGGTCTATTCTAACCCCGCGAATGGCATACCGCTGGAAGATTAGCGATAAAGATATCCTCAGGTTTAATAGTGGTACAGGTTTCAGGGTGGTTAACCTGTTTACCGAAGACCATGCCGCACTTACGGGCGCAAGAGATGTGATCATAGCCGAAGAATTAAAACCGGAAAGGTCTGTAAATTTCAACCTCAACTACCTTAAGAAGATCTATGCCGACAATGGAGTATTTATCGGCTTCGACCTATCGGCTTTTTACACGCATTTTAGTAATAAGATCATTCCGGATTACGATACAAATCCCAACCAGATCATATATCAGAATCTGGACGGTAAATCGGTCTCACAGGGGCTGAGCGCCAATATCGATCTTGCTCTTCCCTCAGGACTTAAATTCATCCTTGGGGCAACATTCCAGGATGTTAGCAATACAGAAAACGGTATCAGGGAAAGACAGATACTAACAGAGCAATTTTCAGCGACCTGGAGTGTTTCCTACGATTTTCGTTCGCTCGACTTATCAGTCGATTACACCGGGAACATCTACGGCCCTATGCGGCTTCCGTTACTTGGCGAACTGGATCCCAGACAGGAATTCTCCCCCACCTGGAGCATCCAGAACATTCAGTTGACCTATAAGGGACTGGAAAACTTTGAAGTTTACGGCGGCGTAAAAAATCTACTCGACTGGACACCAAATCGTGGAAATCCGTTTATAATTGCCAGGGCCAATGATCCTTTCGACCGGGAGGTAGTTTTTGACAACGCAGGCAATGTCGCCCCTACACCTAACAACCCTTACGCGCTCACTTTCGATCCTTCCTATGTCTACGCACCAAATCAGGGGATCCGAGCTTTTTTTGGTTTGCGTTATATCTTGCTATAAACATATTCTGGGGCTTCTTCGTACTTTTGCATCTTTGGTAAATCTTGATATGGCTCAATACGATTTTATCATTCTCGGAGCTGGTGCAGCAGGACTCATGCTAGCGCGGGCCATGGCTGAAGACCGCTGGTTCGAATCGAGCCGAATTCTGATCATCGAAAAAGAATTGAAAGATCAGAACGATCGTACCTGGTGCTATTGGGAAGAAAGTTCCGGGCCTTATGATAAAATACTGAATCAACGATGGAATCATATTTTGTTTAAGGGTAAAAGACTGAACCGCAAATTGGATATCCAACCCTTTAACTATAAATTGATCAGAAGTAAAGATTTTTATGAGGCGCAGTTTGAATTTCTTCAACAAGTCCCAAATATTGAATTTCTTCAGGCTTCTGTATTGAAGGTCGATGAAAAAGAAGAGGAAGTCAGCGTACAGACCTCCGTCAAAACGGTTGTAGGGGATCGAATTTTTAGCAGTCTTTTCGATTATAATTCACTTCTGTCACAGAATGACTATCCGGTACTTCAACAGCACTTTGTGGGATGGTTTGTCGAAACGGAAAAAGCGATCTTCGATGATAAAGCACCCACCTTTATGGATTTCAGCATCCCACAGCAGGGCAACACCCGCTTTATGTATATCTTGCCTTTTAGTCCGACCCAAGCCCTGGTTGAATATACCTTATTTTCATCAAAACCGTTGGAGATTCGTGAATATGAGGAAGCCATAGAATCGTATATGAGTAAAAACTACGGAAACACTTCATATAGAATCCTGGAAAAGGAACAGGGCAATATTCCTATGACCTGCTTTGACTTTGAAAGCCGGAATACAGAACGTCTGCTTCACATCGGAACAGCAGGAGGTTGGGCCAAGCCCAGTACGGGTTATACCTTTAAGAATAGCATGAAGAATAGCAGGAAAGTGGTAGATCATTTAAAGAAAGGAAGATCTTTTCGGAAATTTTCGGTAAAATCGAGATATTGGTACTACGACCTGTTACTGCTCGACATCCTTGATAATAATAATCATCTCGGCTCGGTCATTTTTGAAGCGATGTTCAGAAACAGATCGCCCCGATTGATCTTAAAATTCCTCGATGAAAATTGTAGCTGGTACCAGGATCTCTGGATTATTACGGGATGTCCTGTGCTTCCGTTTACCAAAGCCCTCTGGGCACGACTTTTCAAATAAATCTGCCCAAATCTATACTTCGCGCGACATAAGTTCTTCGCCAAATTCGCGAAGAGTTTTTTCAGCTCCTGGATAGTCTGAAAGTTGCTTTAATTCTCCAAAGGCTTTCGTGGTATATTCCTGGATCGCTTCCCTGGTTTTGTCTACTGCACCAGAATTCAGAAATATCTCTTTCACCACCCGGATCTTTACGCCGGGATCCTTGGGATTTAACGAATAGAGGTCTGATAAATCCTTTATTTCGGCTTTTGAACCTAATTCCTTCGCCTTTAGGTAGAGGTATGTTTTTTTATTTTCAATTATATCACCTCCGATCTGCTTACCAAAGCGTTCTGCATCACCAAAGGCGTCAAGATAATCATCCTGAAGCTGAAAGGCGAT
>JBDNAQ010000035.1:0-3851 GCA_039768345.1 Flavobacteriaceae bacterium | reverse complement strand
TATCATAAACCTCCCATTCGCCAAGCCAGAAGTTAAAAGCGTTGTGTGCCTCGGAGCAACAAGAACAGGCATCGGTTTGGGCCTCAACAGTAACCGTTAATACAAGAAAACCTATTAAAAGCCATCGATAAGTTAGCATGATCCCGATTTTTGAATGATTTAAAGTTATTAAAATTCGTCAAAGGACATCACCTGTGCTTTTCGTCTAAAAAATTAAAAAAAACCATCAGTTCATGTCTTCTTCGCAATCTTAACGTTAAAATTTAGATAAATCACCTGATTTTTAGGTGAATAGGCCTTCGGCCATAGATCCAAGCGGCCTTTTGCATCGTATATTTGTTAGAACAAAGTAAATGACTATGGACAATCAGTATTGTAAAGTTGGTACAGTTACCCCAATCACCAGTGGACAACAAGCTGTTGCGATTCTTGAAAACAGGTATCGGAATTTCTTACAGAAAGCTTCTGAGCTTCGCGGCTCGGATCAACGTCTTGTTGAATTTTTTGAAAACAAAGCACAGAGTATCAAAAAAGTACTGGAGGATCTGGTACAATAATCATCTGTTAAGCCAGATGTTTTATTTGCATTGACATTTGAGATTGTAAACCCTCTGCCACCTCCGCAGCCGCTTTGGCAAAATCGTTTCCTTGAGAAGCATATAGTATAGCACGAGATGAATTGATCAGCAACCCTACTTGCTGATTCATACCATATTTGCATACTTCATCTAAACTTCCCCCCTGAGCTCCAACCCCCGGCACCAGCAAAAAGTGGTCTGGAACGATAGTCCTAACTTCACTTAGAAATTCAGCTTTTGTTGCCCCGACTACAAACATGAGGTTATGGGCATTCTGATAGCCTTTGGTGGTTTGTAAAACTTTTTTATAGAGTTCTGGTTCACCATTCTGACCGGTTTGAAAATCAAAAGCACCCTGATTAGAGGTAAGTGCAAGAACAATGGTGTGCTTGTTCTCAAAAGACAGGAAGGGTTCAACAGAATCGCTTCCCATATAGGGTGCTACCGTAACCGCATCAAAATTCAATTCTTCAAAAAATGCACGGGCATAGCGAGCAGAAGTATTGCCTATGTCGCCCCTTTTTGCATCGGCTATTGTAAATAAATCATTATCGACAGACTTAATGTACTCCGAGGTTTTCCGGAGAGCATCCCAGCCTTTGGAACCATAGGCCTCATAAAATGCAGTATTGGGCTTATAGGCTACACAGAGTTGATGAGTGGCATCAATTATAGCCTTATTAAACTCGAAGACCGGGTCTTCCAAATCGAGCAGGTGGACAGGGATCTTATCCAGGTCGGTATCGAGTCCTATACACAGAAAGGACTTTTTTTTAAAAATCTGCTGTACCAGTTTTTGGGTAGTCATAGGTGCGATTAAAACGTCTCGGAGGCCATTTTTAATTTTTCCGTATTCTCTACGAGCATCAACTCATCGATGATCTTCTGAACATCTCCGTTAATGATGTTTTGAAGATCATAAAGTGTAAGTCCTATTCTATGATCTGTGACCCTGCCTTGTGGATAGTTATAGGTCCTGATCTTGGCCGAACGGTCACCGCTGCTTACCTGAGAGCTTCTTTTGGCGGCATCTTCCTCCTGTTTCTTAGCTAATTCCATGTCATATAACCTCGATCTCAAAACCTTAAATGCCTTGTCCTTATTCTTATGTTGCGATTTTTCGTCCTGGCATTGCGCTACAAGTCCGGTAGGAAGGTGCGTAAGTCGTACCGCCGAATAGGTGGTGTTAACAGATTGTCCTCCGGGGCCGGAGGAACAGAAGTAGTCAATTCGCACGTCTTTTGGATCGATATGCACATCGAAATCCTCCGCTTCCGGCAATACCATAACCGTAGCGGCACTTGTATGAACACGCCCCTGGGTTTCTGTTTGAGGTACTCGTTGAACCCGGTGTACCCCCGCCTCAAATTTCAGGGTACCGTATACATCTTCGCCCGATACTTCGAACTGAATTTCTTTATAACCACCACTTGTGCCCTCGCTGAGATCGATGATATTCGTACGCCAACCTTTAGATTCACAATATTTCGCGTACATACGAAAGAGATCCCCAGCAAAAATACTGGCCTCATCGCCTCCCGTCCCCGCGCGGATCTCCATAACTACATCTTTGGTATCCTCAGGATCTTTTGGTATTAGCAAGAGCTTGATCTCTTCTTCAAGTACCGGCAGGGCTTCTTTAGCTTCGTCTAATTGTAGCCTGGCCATTTCAACCATTTCAGGATCGCTGCCATCGGAAATAATCTCCTCCGCTTCACTAACATTGCTCTTCAGGGTAATGTAGTGATCTCTTTTATCCATAAGTATTCTGAGATCCTTATATTCCTTGTTGAGCGCGATGTAGCGTTTTTGATCGGTGATAATCTCGGGTTGAATGATCAGGTCCGAGACTTCATCGAATCGCTGTTTGACTATATTGAGCTTATCGAGCATCCTGCTTTGGCTTAGAATGCGAATTTACAATTTTTAAACGTTTCCCGATCCGGGAATTTAAATGCAGCAGGCCCTGAATAATACGGGCTATATTCAATGAAACTGTCGCCTATTGATCGAGTAAAATACCGTTGCTATGTACAATTTCTCCAAGGTTATCGGCTATAATCACTTCCGTGCCTCCTAATTGTTCGATCAATGCAAGACCATTTTCCTTTCCCTGAATGACAACGGCAGTAGCCAGCGCGTCGCATAGCTCTGAGGTTTTAGACAAAACAGCCACTTTATCAATACCCGTTACCGGATAACCTGTTTTTGGATTGATTATATGCGAATAGCGTTTACCATTCATCATGACATATTTTTTATAATTGGCAGTGATAGAAACAGAAGATTCTACAATGGGGATCCAGGTAAAAATATTCTTTCGCCATCCAGGATTTTCAATTCCTATGAGCCACTTTTCACCAGTAGATTTTGTGCCCCAGGTGGTGATATCGCCAGCGGCATTGATCATCCCCGCTAACACGCCCTTGGAGATCAATAGTTCTTTGGCTTTATCAACGGCATAGCCTTTCCCAACGCCTCCAAAGTTGAGTTTCATTCCCGCCTTTTTCAAAAAGATGGTGTGCTCCAGTGAACTGAGTTCTATTTCTTTGTAGTCTACCTTTTCCACACAACGTCTGATCTCTTCAGGCGTGGGCAGGTATTGCATACTGCCGTCGAATCTCCATAGATCGGTTAAAGGACCGTAGCTGATATCGAATGCGCCATCGGTAATTTCAGAGATCTTAATACAGCGCTCAATGAGCTTATAAAGTTCATCGCTTACCTTAACCGGGGTTACTCCGGCATTGCTATTGATCAGGGAAGTTTCAGATTCCGGGATCCAGGAAGAGATCATTCTTTCGATCCTTTTGATTTCCGAAGCAGCCTCTTCGATATTGATATAACCAATTTCCTCATTGGGTACTACAAGGGTAAACTCGAATTTGGCACCCATGATATCGAGGGTGCGCTGAACGGTCACCTTCTGATTGCCCTGGCCAAAAGAATGCAGGACAAGACCAAGACCAAACAAAAATGAAATAAGGATATTCCGGATGAAAACACCACTGGAATTGTACTTCATCGCCCCATATAAAAATCTAACGGATTGCCGGCAGGTTCCGGTAAAACAATATCCGCTTCTGGGTCGATAAATAGAAATCATGAAATCGCATATGTAACAATCAGCAGTTAATCAAATACCCTCAGTATATCGCCGTTGAGTTCGGTATTAAAAATTTTAAGCGGGTTGTTGGTTATGCTATTTAGCGGGGTCCCGTTCTGATCGAATTCAGATCCATGGGTAAAACAATGGAATATCCCTCCCTGTTC
>JBDNAQ010000284.1:0-4926 GCA_039768345.1 Flavobacteriaceae bacterium | reverse complement strand
TGGTCTTAATCCTCAGTCCAGGCCAGGTTTTTTCCTACGGAGTTTTTTCTCGGCCTGCCGCTGTTTTGATTTCAGCCTGTGTTCCTTAGACTTCCTTGGCGGCTTGGACTTTTTACGCTTAAGCGGTATTTCGAGTTTGCGTTGCAGGAGATCAATTAGTCGTTGTTGCGCAATTTCACGGTTTTTGGTCTGACTGCGGGTATCGGCGGCCTGCACGATCAGGGTTTTGTTTTTGGTGAGTCGGGATCCCAGGCTCTGTAGCAAACGCTCCTTTTCTTCTGCAGACAATGCCTTGCTCCCTAACAGATCGAATATGAGGATCACCTTGGTCGAAACTTTATTGACATGTTGCCCGCCCGCGCCACTGCTGCGCACCGCTTTAAATACAACTTCATTAAGAATTTGCCCGGGATTCAAGGATAAGGGATTTAATGGATCATGCGTTTATTGATCGTTTCAATAGCAATATTCAAAAAAATATTCTTTCCCAGTTCGTAAGACGTGGGAGAGTGAAAATAGATCACATCGTTACCGGCCAGCGACTTGATTAAATAATGGCTGCCCATATAATAAGAAGTCTGTACTACCACTGGAAGGCCAGAGCTGTCAGAAATACGGAATTCGTGTGCATAAACTATGATCCTTCGGGTTGTATCTGCGTAAGATTTTAATACGTTTATGGGCACCAGGTTTGCTTCACCGAAGAGGGAGGCAATGTAGAGCTCCCTGGGTCTCCTGTATAGTGAAAGGATCGGTTCATCTGCCACAAGCTGCTTATCCTTAAGAACGATAACCCTATCGGCAAAGGGCAACACATCGTGATAGTCGTGCGTAGCAGTTAACCATGTGATGCCTTCATTTTTAAGATAGTCAAACAGATTTCTACGTAAACTGTTCTTCCTAAAATTGTCGATATGGCTAAAAGGTTCATCTAACAGGAGCAATTCGGGTTTTTGAGCGAGCACCCTCCCCAGGGCTACACGTTGTTGCTGACCGCCGCTCAGGTTTTTAACCTTGATGTCTGCAAATGCATCCAGTTCGGTCAGATCTAGCAGTTCTTTGGTCCTTTTTTCCTGTTCGTCAGGATAAAATACCGATAGATATTGTGCAATATTTTCCCTGACGGTAGTAAAGGGCATCAAATCAAAGTCTTGCGATAAGTACTTCATAAAGGGTTCCCCGGGAACCAGGTTATATAGCGGGCCCCTGGCTTCATTTCCTTTCCAGAAGATCTTACCTGATTCGAGCGGCAGAAGGCCATAGATGATTTTTAGTAAGGTGCTTTTACCACAACCGCTTTCACCCATCACAGCCACATGTTCCCCGGGTCGGATCTCAAAATCGACAGCATTCAAAATAATTGCTTCATCGTATGAAAATGAGATATTCTTGACTTGTAACATGGATTGCCTTGTTAGAAAGCGTTTTCAGCATTATCAAACGGAAAGATATACAAATTATTGGAGCACGAAAGATGGTGAACAGGCATGGAAAATTGACAAAGATTTCAGATCAACCGTTCTGCCAGCAGGTATTCAGCGATCTGTATGGCGTTGGTCGCGGCTCCTTTGCGTAGATTATCGGCAACAATCCAAAGATTAAGCGTATTGGGTTGGGTCTCGTCTCGTCGAATACGACCCACAAATACCTCATCTTTTTCGTGGGCAAAGACAGGCATCGGATAGGTATTGGTGTCCGGATTGTCCTGTACGGTCACCCCTGGGGTATGGTGAAGCAGATGTCGTATTTCATCAAGGTCAAAATCCTTTTCAAACTCTACATTAACCGATTCTGAATGCCCTCCTGAAGTGGGTATCCGAACCGCGGTAGCGGTGATTGAAAATGTTCTGTCGTCTAGTATTTTCTGAGGTTCCCGGGCAAGTTTCATTTCTTCCTTGGTGTAGCCGTTATCCATGAACACATCGCAATGAGGCAATGCATTCCTGTTGATCGGGTAAGGATATGCCATATCACCCTGAACACCAGCCATCTCGTTTTCCAACTGTTTTACGGCTTTTACCCCCGTACCAGAAACAGATTGATAGGTAGAAACAACCACCCTTTTCATTTTGTATTTATGATGAAGCGGGGCCAGGACCATGACTAGCTGGATTGTAGAACAATTCGGATTGGCAATGATTTTGTCCGATTTGGAGAGTTCCCCGGCATTGATCTCCGGGACCACCAATTTCTTAGTGGGGTCCATTCGCCATGCCGAACTATTGTCGATCACCGTTGTCCCCACCGCTGCAAATTTGGGCGCCCATTGAAGAGAAGTATCCCCTCCGGCAGAAAATATGGCCAGGTCGGGCCGCTGCTCAATAGCTTGCTCCATGCCCATTATCTCATATTCCTTGCCTTCGAATTGCATTTTTCGGCCCACCGATCTTTCTGAGGCCACCAAAAGCAAGTCATCTATTGGGAAGTTTCGCTCGGAAAGAATGCGCAACATCACCTCCCCAACCATACCTGTTGCTCCGACCACTGCTACTTTCATAATCCTGAATTAATTGAACAAAGGTACCGCCTAGCCAATTACGGGACAAGCTTTTCGAAAGATTAAAAAGAAATATAACAAAATGTTATATATAACACAATCTTAAAAAGAACCGCTAAAAGCCTGGATGGCCGTTTAGCGGTTTTAAGTTTGATCGTGTAGCGGCTCCTCCCATGTCTTGGGAGGGAGTCTTTTATTGCTTTTTCAGCAAGTCTCTAATCTCAGCAAGCAAGTCTTCCTGACTTGGCCCTGCGGGTGCAGCAGGTTCTGCAGGCTTCTTGGTTTTATTATAAGCTTTTACGAGCAAAAACATCACAAAGCCTACAATAATAAGGTTTACAATAGTATTAATCCATGCACCATAACGGACTGCATTTTCGGCTACGTATCCGGCCTCGCCTTCAGTTCCCTGGGCTGCGCTGAGCACATATTTGAGATTCGCAAAATCGATTCCGCCAGCAAACTGCCCGACGAATGGCATTATAATGTCATTGACAAATCCATTGATCACAAGGCCAATTGCGCCTGCCATGATCACGGCAACTGCAAAATCGATTACATTGCCGGTCATAATAAAATTCTTGAATTCTTTTAGCATGTCGTTAGTGTTTAATTAATGTTTATCTAAAATTCGACATCGAAGATACTAAAAATTGCAAATCTTAACAAAATGTTAAACCCTAGAGAAGTTCTCTTTTAACCCTTTGAGAGATGCCAGTAATAAGTTCGTAGGAAATAGTACCCGCCTTACCCGCCTGCTCTTCAGCAGAGAGTTGCTTACCGAAAATAACTACTTCGTCTCCTTCCTGGCAAGAGATTCCCGTTACGTCGATCATCATCATATCCATACATACATTTCCGATAATTGGAGCTTTCTTTCCATTTACCATGACGCTTCCCACTTCTTTGCCATATTGTCGGCCGATACCATCTGCGTGCCCTATCGGTAGAGTGGCCGTGACACGATGGCCTTCTGAAGTATAATCCCGATTATAACCTACACTTTCATTCGGTTCTATCTTATGGATTTGTGAGATCACCGTTTTTAGGGTAACTACAGGCTTTAAGAGAGCATCTACCCGGGGATCATTGGCATACCCATACAAGCCAATACCAGTACGAACCATTCCGAATTGGGCTTCAGGGTAATTCAGAATTCCTGAAGTATTCAGCATATGCCCAAAAGGTGTTCCTGAAATCTTAGTCTTTACCTCGGCGAAGATCTTTATAAAACGCCCGATCTGCTGCTCACTAAACATCCGTTCTGCAGGATCTTCAGAAGCTGCCAGGTGGGAGAATACCGAAACTATTTTTAACTCCTCCCTGTCGATTAGCTGCTCGGCGATATAATCCACATCGTTTTCCCAAAAGCCAAGCCGGTTTAATCCGGTATTGAATTTTAGATGAACAGGATAGTTTTTTTGCCCTTGTTCGGAAGCAACTTTTATAAACTCCCTCAAAATTCTCGGATTATAGATACTAGGTTCCAGGCAATTTTCAATGATTTGCCTGAAATAAAAAGGCTGGGGGTGTAGTACTAATATCGGTGTTTTAATTCCTGCTTCACGCAGCAGAACCCCTTCCTTTGTATAGGCCACTGCAAAATAATCCAGACCAAGCTTCTCTAATTTTTTTGCGATGATCACCGAGTCGCTCCCATAGGCATAGGCCTTGACAACAGCTAATAATCTGGTCTGTGGATTAATTTTGGATTTTAGGAAGTTGTAATTGTGCTCGAGCGCTTGCAGATCTATTTCGAGCAGTGTTTCGTTGGCCTTAGGCATTGGAATCCTTTTTTGAATTCACAATCTCTGCCGCCTCAACCTTCATTTTAGATACTTTTTCCTTCAACATGGCTCTATAATAAGCCGCACGGCTCAGGGGTTCATATTCTTCTGTCTCCCCTAAAAATACAAGATTGTCATTGTTCGATTTTCTAAAACTATAGTTGGCGAGGTTACCGGTACGTGTACAGATCGCGTGTACTTTTGTGACATATTCTGCAGTGGCCATTAATGCGGGCATGGGTCCGAAAGGATTGCCCTTAAAATCCATATCTAAGCCGGCAACCACCACCCTGATTCCGCTGTTGGCCAGGTCATTACATACTGTAACTATCTCATCATCAAAGAATTGAGCCTCATCAACACCTACAACATCACAATTGTCTGCCAGCAAACGAATATGTGCCGCCGAAGGCACCGGAGTAGAGCGAATTGTATTTTCATCGTGGGATACCACATGATCATGGTCGTAGCGCGTATCGACAATGGGTTTAAAAATCTCAACATTTTGCCTTGCAAACTGAGCTCTTTTTAATCTTCTTATCAACTCTTCCGTTTTGCCCGAAAACATCGATCCGCAAATGACTTCAATCCAACCGAATTGCTCCTTATGATTAACAGTATTTTCGAGAAACATTTTGTAAT